>NZ_AZRJ01000006.1:0-160786 GCF_002895495.1 Petrotoga sp. HWHPT.55.6.3
GCTCCCCACCCATAAGGAAAAGATTCTTTTGTCATTTCATCCAGCTCCCCACCCATAAGGAAAAGGAGCCTTTACCTTTTTGACCCCCAGGCCTGTTTATGCATTTAATTATATCAAAAAATTAAAAGTTTGTTGCTTTTTTTCTATTTCAAACGATAGCTAAGAATAAAATATGTTATAATAAATGGAATAAAAAGTATTCAAATTCTTCTAGATCAAGAGGTGAAATAATGCAAGTCAACGTTTCTAATAGTGGTTTGTATTTATCAAGAATAGTACAAGGGATGATGAGACTTAGAGACTGGAATTTTTCAACAGAACAAACAGAAAAATTTATTATGAAAGCGATAGATTTAGGAGTAACTACTTTCGATCATGCCGATATTTATGGAAATTATACTTGTGAAGGCTTATTTGGAGAAGTTTTAAAGTCAAATCCTTCTTTAAGAGATAAGATGCAAATTGTAACCAAGTGTGGCATAGTACTTCCTAACAAGGAGACAAAAAGAATTCATTATTACGATACTAGCAAAGAACATATTCTGAAATCTGTAGATAATTCCCTTCGTAACCTTCATACCGATTATATCGATTTACTACTGATACATCGCCCAGATCCCTTCATGAACCCAGAAGAAATTGCAGAAGCCTTCTTAGAGTTACATAAATCTGGTAAAGTTCGTTTCTTCGGAGTGTCAAACTTCACCATCAATCAGTTTGAAGCTTTACAATCGAAATTGAATCTTCCTTTGGTGACTAATCAGATAGAAATCTCTCCATTCAACTTAGAACATTTTGAAAACGATAATATTTATTTTCTAAAAGGGAAAAATATCAATCCAATGGCTTGGTCACCTTTGGCGGGTGGGAAGTTATTCGATGGTTCAAACGATAAATCGGTAAGAATATTGACGACGTTGAAAGAAGTTGGCAAAGAACTCGGTATTGATTCTATAGATACTGTTGTATACGCTTGGCTCTTAAACCATCCTGTCGGTGTAATCCCTATTTCTGGAAGCGGTAGATTAGAAAGACTTAAGAATGCCGTTGAAGCTCTGAACATAGAAATGACGAGGGAGCAATGGTTTAAGATTTATGAAGCAGCCCTCGGCCATGATGTACCGTAAAGGAGTTGATGATTTCATATGATATTCACAATAACGCTTAATCCATGTTTAGATAGATATTTTAACAAAGATTTGGGAGGTGCAAATTTTAAATGAATAATCTTCACGTCGTTGATCATCCTTTGATAAAACACAAACTTTCTATAATGAGAAATAAAGACACAGGACCTAAAGAATTCCGGGAACTTTTGAAGGAGATAACCCTTTTGCTAACCTATGAAGCAGCCAGAAATCTCCCTACGATGGAAGTTGAAGTTGAAACGCCAATTGCACAGACAAAGGGAGAAATGGTTGAAGATAAAAAAGTTACCATAGTTCCTATATTGCGAGCAGGCTTAGGTATGCTGGATGGTGTTCTTTCATTGGTTCCAAACGCCAGTGTGGGCTTTCTGGGTGTGTATAGAGATCCCGAAACCCTCAATGCTATAGAGTATTATGTGAAGTTTCCGCCTTTGACAGAAGACCATCAAATCTTCATTCTCGATCCTATGCTTGCCACAGGACATTCTATGAATCATGCTATAAAGCAAGTGAAAAAACAGGGAGGACAAAATATCACTATTATGTCCTTGATAGTTGCTCCTGAAGGGGTTAACGTAGTTGTAAGTGAAAACCCAGATGTGATTATTTATACTGCTGCTTTGGATAATAAACTCAATTCAAAAGCGTATATTGTTCCAGGATTAGGGGATGCAGGAGACAGATTGTACAGGACCAAATAAAGAATATCGGGGGCATTTGGATGTCGAAATTGTTGAGGCATACATTTCTTTTCTCTTTGGCAACTCTTATAAGTAGACTTTTAGGCCTTTTGCGGGATGCTACCTTTGCTCATTATTTTGGGATTAGTGCAGAGTACGATGCATATTTAGTTGCCATTCTTCTACCTTTTTTTCTTCGGAAAATCTTCGCTGATGGAGCCCTCTCCTCAGCTTTTATTCCTTTATTTACAAGAAAACAAGGAAAAGATTCTCAGGTTTTTCTTAGCACCACAATATGGTTTGTATTAATAACGACTGTTTTATTATATATACCTGTATATCTCTTTTCCGACCAAATAGTTTTAGTTTTGGGAACAGGTTTGGCCGAATCAACTATGGAATTAACCTCTTATTTGTTGAAAATTACATATCCATTTATAATTTTTATCTCTTTGTGGGCAATAGCTACCGGTGTTTTAAATAGTAAGGATATCTATTTTGGGCCTGCTTTCGCTCCAGCTTTATCCAACCTTTGCAGTATCGTTTTTATCTTTTTGTCTTCTTACTTTTCCCCAAGAATATTAGGTCCTACTATAGGATTCACATTGGGAGGAGTTTTACAGTTTCTTTTGGTTTATTATCTTTTGAGAAAGATACACTTCCGGATGACACTTGATTTTAATTTCAAAGATCTGAAAAGTATAATGAACTTGTTTGGTCCCGCATTATTAGGAGTAGCTGTAGCTTCCTTGAATACATTGGTCGATACCAATATCGCAACCTGGACCGGTACTGGCGGTGTCTCGACCATTCAATACGCCCTAAGAGTTTATCAGCTTCCTTTGAGTATATTTGCCATCAGCGTTGCAAACGCTCTTTTACCTAAATTATCGTATTCTTCGAGTATAAAAGATGAAAAAGAATACAACAAGAATTTGAAAGATAGTATAGAACTAACTTTGTTCTTTGCAATTCCTTCCATGTTCGGTTTGATATTTTTAAACAATGAGATCGTGGCTTTGATATATCAACATGGTAGTTTTACCTTTGAAGATACGTTGATAACAGCAAAAACTTTGTTGTATTATTCTATAGGGCTTCCATTTTATTCTTTACATACCATCTTCATTAGGACTTATCACTCTAAATTGAATACAAGGTATCCTTCTTTAGTGGCGGTTGTGATGCTTTCAGTGAACGCAATTCTCGATGTTTTGTTGGCTTTCAGATATGGTGTTGTTGGAATTGCCTTTGCAACTTCTATTTCTGGAATTATCGGCATGTTTATGACTGGTTTCAATATTATTAAAGGTTTGACTGGTGAAGATTGGGTAGAAATATTTAAAATTTTCATCGCAAGCGCTTTTATGTCCATATTTATTGTGACTTGTAAAGGATTTTTCGATTCGAGATTGTTAGTTGTTCTCCTGATTGCTCTGAGTGTAATCGTCTACTTTTTATCAGCGTACCTTATAGGTTCAAAAAAGTTAAAATTATCAATAAACCTTTTCTTGAAAAGAAAATAAGATCTAAACGGCACTCTTTTCATATTCTGAATCATAGAGATGACAGGCAACTTCTTGGTTTTCAACATTTTTCAAAATGGGTTCTTTAATTTTACAAATTTCTTTTGCATACGGGCATCGAGGATGAAACCTACAACCTGTAGGGATGTTAACGGCATTTGGAACTTCCCCTTGAGGTATTATTCTTCTTTTCTTGCTCTTGGGGTCAGGTTCAGGAACGGCTGATATTAGAGCTTGAGTGTACGGATGTTTGGGTTTTGTATATATTTGCTCAAAATTTCCAACTTCGATAATTTTACCCAAGTACATTACGGCGATTCTGTCACATATATATTTGGTTGTAGCTAAATCATGTGTGATGAAAAGATAAGTCAGATCAAAATCGTTTTTTAAGTTGATCATCAGTTGCAACAATTGGGATCTAACAGAGACATCCAACATCGCAACTGCTTCATCCGCCACAACAAAAGTAGGCTTTAAGATCAAAGCCCTTGCTATTACAACCCTTTGCCTTTGACCACCAGATAAATCACGAGGATATCTATAATAATACTCACTAGCAGGTGATAACTGTACCCTTTCCAACATCTCCATAACAAGCTTTTGTCTTTCGGAATGGTCTTTGCCAATATTGTGTATTTCTAGAGGATGCATCACAGCTTCACCGATCCTCATATGAGGGTTCAAGGCTGCAAGTGGGTCTTGAAAGATTATTTGAATCTCTTTTCTTATGTGTTTTAATTCTTTTTTTGTTAATGTACTGATGTCTTTTTCTTTGAATAAAATTTTTCCTTCAGTGGGATCTTCTAACCTTGTAATCAGCCTACCTGTAGTTGTTTTCCCGCTTCCTGATTCACCAACTAAACCAAGAGTTTCACCTTTTTTTACTTCAAAATTAATCTCATCTACCGCCCTTACATATTTTGGTGGAGTTCTAGTTAAAACTTCCCCCACCGTTCTTTTTAGAGGAAAATATTTTTTCAAACCTTGAACTTTTAAGATTGTATTTTCAGTCATTAGTACCACCTACATTTACATTATTTAAATCTTGAGAATTTTCATAAAGCCAGCACTTAACTTCCGATCCTTCGATTAAAAAGCTGTTAGGCTCTTGTTCGCGACAGATGTCCATAGCGTACTCACACCGAGGGGCGAATCGGCATCCTTTTGGAGGTTTACCTAAATCTGGAGGACTTCCAGGAATATATTTTAAATCTTTGTCGTTGATATCTGTATTTGGGATTGAATCTAAAAGAGCTTTTGTATAAGGGTGCTTGGGATTGTAATAAATATTTTCCTTTGAAGATATTTCCACCAAATGACCGGCATACATTACTCCAATCTTATCTGCAAGTTGAGCAACTACACCTAAATCATGTGTTATAAGCAACATAGACATTTGATATTCATCCCTTAATTTATTCATCAACTCTATTATTTGTGCTTGAACTATGACATCCAAAGAAGTTGTTGGCTCATCAGAAATGACAAAGGACGGTTTTAAAACAAGACCTAGGGCGATCATCACCCTTTGTCTCATACCACCACTGAATTGAAATGTATATTGGTTCATCCTACTTGGGTCTATTCCCACATCCTTTAGGACACCACCACCCATTTCTATAGCTTTTTCTTTAGATATATCGGGAAAATGAGCTCTTACAATTTCAACAAACAGGTCTTTGACTTTCATGATGGGATTGAGAGAAGTCATCGGATCTTGAAAGATCATGGTAATATCTCTACCACGAATTTCTCGCATTTGTTTTTCGTTCATTTTAATAATATTTTGACCATTTAATATAATTTCGCCGTACAATCGTGCATTTAACGGTAATATTTTCATTATAGCTTGTCCTAAGGTAGACTTCCCACAGCCCGATTCTCCCACTAGGCCCAGGGTTTCTCCGTCTTTTACCTTAAAACTAACATCGTCAACCGCTTTTATAATACCCTCTTCACTTTTATAATAAACTTTCAGATTTTTCACTTCAAGCACTCTTACTACCTTCTTTCCCTAATTGTAGGATTCAGCATCTCGTTCAAACCTTCGCTGAACATGGAAAATCCTAGTGTAACAGTCATTATAGCAACACCTGGAAAGGTCAAAGCCCACCAAGCACCACTCAAAATGAATCTTTGACCGTTGCTCAAATCAAAACCCCAATCGGGAGTTGGAGGAGCTATGCCTAATCCCAAAAAGCTCAACCCAGCTTCTGTCATTATGGCGTCTGCCAGGTTCATAGAAAGCACAACCACTACGGATGGAAGTACATTTGGAAGTATGTACCTTCCCAAAATAGATAAGTTTGAAGCGCCTATAGCTCTGGCTCCATCGACATAAAGTTCATTTTTAACTGAAGATACTTGATTTCTAATGACCCTAAAGTATGTGGGTATGTAAACAACGGCTATAGAAATTGCGATATTCATGATACCTGGTCCTAAAAATGCCGCTATCGCTATGGCAAGAATCAAACCTGGAAAAGAATATATAGCATCCATAACTATGGTCATTATTCTATCGAATATTCCGCCCACAAATCCGGATAATAAACCTAACGGTATACCAATAGCAGAAGCTATTGCCACAGAAACAAAAGCTATTGTTAAGGCTATTCTAGCCCCATAAACAACCCTACTAAATACGTCCCTACCGAGGTTGTCTGTTCCAAACCAAAATTCATTACTCGGAGGGGTTAAAGATCTTCCAACCCTTTCTGTAGGGTCGTAAGGAGCTATTTGAGGTGAAAAAATGGCTAAAAAAATGTAAAAAATTAAAATAACCATACCTATGAAGGTAAGCCATGCATTGGAACCTCTAAAGAATCTGGAGAAGCCCTTTCCAATCTTCGATGAAATGAATTTATGTTCTTCCAATTTTATACCCTCCTCAGTACCTTACTCTTGGGTCTATTAACGCGTTGATAATTTCTATTATGATGTTAATTATAATTACGAAAATTGCGAAAAAAACTATCGTTCCTTGAATGGCGGGAAAATCTCTGTATCTGATTTTCATGATGAGGTAACTCCCTATCCCTGGCCAAGAAAAAGTCGTTTCAGTTAAAACAGCTCCAGCCATCAATAGTGCGAGCTGTAATCCCATTACTGTTAAAATAGGAACTAAAGCGTTCCTTAAAGCATGCCTGTATAATATTCTATTTTCAGGTATCCCCCTTGCTTTAGCAGATTTAACATAATCAGAGGTTAACGTTAAAATTGTATTATTTCGAACCATTCTTAAAAAAATACTTGAGATAAGTTTGTCTCTTTTTTGTGCGGCTTTTGAACCCCAAAAGATCCCTATAACTACTGCTACAATAAACGCAAAAATTGTTAATTCAAGTGTAGCGGGAAATCTTTCTAATATCTCATCAAGTACAGGTCTTCCTGTCATTGTTGAAGTTCCCAAGTCACCTCTGAACAGTCCCCCTACGTATTTAAAAAATTGAACCAATATGGGATCGTTAAGTCCTAGTTCTGCTCTCCTGGCTTCAATAACCTCTTGAGAAGCTCTTCCACCTAACATCGCTGCAACGGGATCTCCGGGAATTATCCTAATAACAAAAAATATTATTATTTAAATTAAGTTATTTTAAATTAACATAATATATATTAACATTTCTTATTATTCAAAAATTAATACGTTTGTATATTATACATTTTTATTTTTTAAAACAAAGATTTAACAATTTTTGTTCTTCAAGTTGTCTCTTAAATCTTTTTAAGATGAGGGATCTAAAAATTTTAAGTTCTAGATTTAGCATAAATAGCCTTTAATCAGATTTTTAATCAAAAATTTTCTTGATTAAGTTGACCCCTTATGATAAAGTATATATTGGGTTTTATTCCAAGGGGTGAAAATAATGGAAAAGCATGAACTAATAGAAAAACTTCGTTCCAACATGTCTAGAGATACCTGGAATAATTGGCTAACAACGGCTCAAATTTTGGAATTAGAAGACAAAAAGGTCGTTGTTGGATTAGGAAATTTATTTATTAAAGAAGCTGTCGAGAAAAGATTCGGTTCAATAATAAAAGAAACTATAAATAATATCTTAGGTAAGTCTGTAGAGGTTGTTTTTAAGGAAACCCCTATTAGCAAAGAACAAAAAAATGCAGTAAATGGTCCAATAATAAAAAACAGACCTTTGAAACTATCAGAATTTAATCCTGAGTTCACCTTTGACAGCTTTGTTACGGGAAATTCCAATAGAATAGCTTATTATTCAGCCTTGGAAGTTTGCAAGAATCCTGGCAAATATAATCCTTTATTTATATATGGAGATGTTGGACTAGGTAAAACACATCTTTTACATGCAATAGGGAACTTTTTGATGGAAAATGCCCCTGATTTGAAGGTTAAGTATGTAACAGCCGAAGATTTTATGAATCAAATGATGGATGGAATAAGAGCTAGTGATATGGAAAACTTCCGAGAACGCTTTAGAAGAAATGTAGATTTTTTATTGATAGATGATGTTCAATTTTTAATTGGAAAAAATACCGTACAAAGCGAACTTTTTCATACCTTTAATTCTCTTTTTAACTCAAGAAAACAGATAGTAATATGCTCCGATAGAACGCCCGACGAATTGGCAACCTTTCATCCTAGATTGATTAGTAGGTTTGAAATGGGTTTGATAACTGATATACAAGCACCTGATAAGGCAACAAAGTACTTAATAGCTAAGAAAATGGCACAAATGATCTCTCTTCAACTTACCGATGATGTTGCTTATTACTTGGCTGAACACGTCGATACAAATTTAAGAAAACTTCGCGGCGCCATTATGAACCTTTTATTGCAAAGTCAAATTTCGGGTGCACCAGTGAATATTGAATCTGCAAAAACGATAGTCAATTCAATGATGAGAATGAACGCAAACAAGGTTAGGTTCCAGTCACCAGAAGTTCTTGAAACTGTGAAAATAGATACCGTTATAGATCTGGTCGCCGCTGAATTCAATATAAATAGAAAGGATATCTTCTCATCATCTAGAAAAAAAGAAATAGCATTAGCACGTCAAGTTTTAGCTTATCTTTTTAAGACTACTATGAAGTTGAAAACTAAAGATATCTCCGAAAAATTAGATAAAAATCATTCTACTATTATTCATTCCATCAAAAAAATAGAACATTCTTTGTTGATGGGAAATGAAATGATAAAAAATAAGATCAATAACATCAAGAACAAATTGGAAGACGAAAAAGGTATTCTTACTTTATAAAAATAGAAGAAATCGGCCTCAAATTATGATTTAACCGAGAACAAATTGAGGCCGATTTTTTTGTTTATAATAAGCAGGTTGTTTCAGCAAATGTTTTTTAAAAGTAATTTACATTTCTAAACCAACTATAGCTTCCGGTGTTACTACGTGGAAGGTTAAACTTTCAGTGAAGAAAAATTTGAGTTGCTCGTCAAATTTGCTTTCATATCCTAAGGAAATATCTTGACCTAAAATTAATTTAAAGTCTCCACCACGGTTAGAAATTACAAAACTTTCATCTACTTCATGCATAGGTTTAACTTTGGCGTCTATAATTTCTTTAACAACTAAATCCAAAGGATAAGATAGATTCATGGTAAACAAATCTTGCCATAGTTCTTTGTTGATCACTAAGGTATACGGTCCCTCAATCCCTTGCTCCATGAATCTCTTTTTTACTTCAAATAAAGATTTAACAAAATCTTTAACGCTTTCTTTAGAACTTTCCACTGAATTTTGTTTAGCAAGCGTTTGCAACCCAATTATATTGGCTTTTTCTATGCCTTTTAAAATTAATTTATTTTCGAACGAAGCCAACTGCTTAGCAGCGGTTTCTAACCCTTCCAAATCCGGAGTTTTTAAACCCCTTTCGATATTATCAAGCTCCCATTGTTTCAAAACAAATGGGTTTCTAATCTCTACTATAGGTAAAACTTGTCTTATTCCCCATCCCAATCCATCTCTCGGGTTTTCAACGAGTTCGTTTGTACCTAAATTGTATGAAGAATATTCCCATCCATAAGGACCTTCTACATCAATAATTGGTCTTATTTTTAATTTGTTCTTAAAAATCTCCTTTGCCCTTTCGTCTAATTCTTCCCAAGCTTCTTCAGTTATTGGAGCTAAATCCCTTTTAAGAAAATCCATTTTTTACCCTCCTTCATCTTTGAAATTTTTTCTACTTCAATCCTCTTAGTCCCAAATCACCTTTTTTATTTGAAGAAGACTCTTCTTTGCTTTCTCCTTCAACAGCTTCTTCCTCTACTTCTAGCAATGGTTTTTCTGTGAAAAGATAAGTCTTCAGTTCTTCATCCCATCCATCCATGTTTCTTCTTAACCACTCGATAAGCATTACCGCATGTTCAATTTCTTCATCTCTATTGTGATCCATAATTTCTTTGATGGTTGGATCTTTAGAAACAGCCGCCCTTTGGTTGTACCAATCTATTGCTTCAATCTCCTCTTTTAAACTGTTTAATGCGTATACATAAGAACGATCTTTGTCACTTAGTTCTTCATAAGGTTCGTGGTAATCTTGCATTTAGTTTCCCTCCTTTTTATTTTTGATTGACTATCTCTAGAAACTTTTTATATAGCACCCTACAAATTTACTTTTTCATTTAAAATTATACCATTTTTTTATTTTTTTCAAAAAATTCCTAGATAGATCACAATATATGTTATAATTAACGTAGATGAGACATATTTTCTTTGAAACTTTGTTTGGAGGAATGTATTATGAGCGATTACGATGAAGAAGATTTTAAAAAATTTTTAGATAGATTGTTTAAGGAACATCCAGAGCTTCAAAAGTTCAATCTTGAATTTTTAAAAAACGCTGATCCCAGTGAAATGGACGAGATTATAGAAAATCTAAAAGAGGCTGCTTATAAATTCAAAGAAGCAGAGATCAGTGTAAGGTCGGAAGTGGAGGAAAAATTAAATTATAATATCGATGATTTAGAAATTAATTTCGATAACTTCTTAGAGACTATAACTATATTTCCTTTCGCATTAACTATCAACAGTGAGATGTTGAAAGAAAAAGATGCCAAAGGGAGATTGAGCGGTAAATTTTTTGGAATGTATATTGATTTTAAATACGATAACGTTTTTGAACTTTTATCTATTAGAAAAGTTGGAGCAATGAAGGTTGCTAGTTTGATGAGAAGCAATTTTTTTAAATTTTTACCAATAAAACAAAAGATATATGATTACATAAAAACCGCCGTAAATAATTATTTAAAGACCACCGGGCTCATAAAATATTTTGAAATAGATGAGATTAGAGAATTTAATATGTTAGTTATATTGAGGAATAAACTTAATATTTCTAACGATAAATTGTTTGAAGAGGTTTTAAGTAATGAGGAAAACGAAAAATATTATATGATGAAAGCATATTTTATTACGGAGTTCGCTATTGCTGTAGTTGAAAAAGATAATATTTAAATTTCCGACTTTTTTGCAAATTTATTGCTAATATAAAAGATAAAGAAGATTATAATTATGTTCAGCCCGCTTAAGGCATTTGCTTCCTGATACAATCTCCCTGAGGAAAGAGAATAGTTAACCACACTTACAAGAGGAAAGTAATCCCTTACTTGCATAGTATAACTGATGGTAAATTCACCAAAAATTATTGCAAATATCTGAAGAAACGCACTCGTAATGGAAGAAAGCAGAAGAGGTAATTCTACTTTTAGAAAGATAGTCAGTTTGTTTGCCCCATCTATCTTTGCGGCTTCAACTATTTTATTGTCAAATCCGCGTATCGGTTGGAACAAAAATGAATACGCGATAGGTATGGTTATCAAGAAATATCCCAAAATCAACAACAATACGTACGGAATATTAAATAGTATATTTAAATAAAGTAAAGCCATACCTAAAAATGCAGATGATATTCCTAAAGTAGCCATTACACTGACATTGATGAGCTTACTGTAATTTTTTAATAAAAAATATGCTGTTATTACAGCAAAGAAAGCTGATATCGTGGATACTAAAAAGGAATTTAAAATAGATCTAACAACTGGATATACACTATTCAACTCTTTAGAGAATAAATTCAAAAATGAAGATATATCAAATTTCATATTTATAAAATCGAAAAAAGAAGCTGCAATACCAATTAAGACGATAGAATATTCAAAGATTAAGTAAAATATCGATATTGTCCTGCTTAGGTATCCGGATTTTTTTTGAGATAATGGCTCAAATTCGAAAGATATAGGTTCAAATTTTGATATAAAGATATTAAGCATCGTGAGGATTATGAGTTGAATTAATGCATAAGATAAAGCCTTGGGAAAGTCCAAGGAGCTTCTTAATGTTGTAGAAATAGCTACTTCCAAAGTAGAATATCTTACTCCACCTAAACTCAAAACAATCGCGAAACTTGTGAAATTATATGTAAATACTAGGAATAAAGCCCTTGAAATGGATGGAATGATCAAAGGTAATTCTACGTTTATAAAAGTCTTAAATTTTCCCGCTCCTTCCATACTGGCTGTTTCTATAAAACTTGCTGGCACCCTTCTAAGAGCCTCCGATATGTAACGAACAAATATGGGAGAGTTATAAAAGATATGAGCTAAAATTATCGCTTTCAACGTGTACATAATATTTAAATTAAAACCTAATTTTGAAAGGATACCAACTGAAGAATAAACAAGAGTGAAAGCCATAACTGCCGAGACAGGTGGAAAAAAGAAAGGGATGAAAATCGTGTTGTCTAATAATTTGGATATGATCCCTTCATTTCTTGAAGTAAAATACGCCGGAATCAAAGTTATAAACAATGACAACACAGATGAAAGAAAGGCTTGATAAAAAGTAAAACCAAGGATCCGCCACGTACGCGGATCCAGCAAATTAACTAAACCTTCCAAACGAAAGAAATCTTTAAATAAAAAAGAAAAAGGTATTAACCACAAACTCAAAAATAAAATAAACAGTAAATACTTGCTTCTTCTATTGTTCATAAGTTCAGTATAATAGAGCCTCCCATTCATTCAGCCATATTTGTAGATTGTTTGAAATTTCTTGGGCTGGTATAGTCAGAATTTTTTCGGGAACCACTGCATATTGGTAAACCTCAGGCAGTTCAACATCAATTACAGGGAACATCCATTGATTTAAAGGTATTCCTTTTTGAAAATTTTCTGTCAACATAAATTCTATGAATTTCTGAGCTAAATCTAAATTATCAGTACCTTTAACGATACCTGCACCTTCTATTTGAACATATGCACCTTCTTTGGGGATAAAAACCTTGTACTTACTAGATCCGTAATAATATTGCGAATATGCGCTATCAGTTGCATAGCTGACCATCATAGGCGCCTCACCAATTTCGAATTTTGCAAAAGAATCATCCCAGCTAGGACTCACCGTTAATATTGCAGGCTTAAGTCTTTCCCAAAAATCTTTCCACTCATTTTCATAAACGGCTATTGTCCAGAGTAAAAAAGCCTGACCGGTGCTTGATGCTCTTGGATCCTGAATTATCAAAGAATTTTTATATTTCGTTAGGTCTTCAAAAGATACTAATTCTTCTTGTATCTTTTCAGGATCATAAATGATGGCAATAGCTCCATAGTCGTAAGGAATTACATAATATTCGGGATCAAATATCAAGGCTTTGGCTGCAACATTTTCAATGTTTTTTGGCTTGTAAGGGATCAATAGATCTTCTTCAACAGCTTTTGCAGCTAAAGACTGATCAAGCCCAATGACTACATCCGCTCGTGGATTTTTCTTTTCTAAAACTAACCGTGTAAGCACATTACCTGCATCACCCAATTTTACCACTTTTACATCGCAGCCGTACATCTCTTCGAACTTTTGAACTGTACCTTGCTCAATCCAACTGAAACTTTCATAAACATAGACAGTCAATTCCTCAGAAAGAACAATAGAGAACAAAACAACTATAATACCTATCATCGCTAAAAACTTCTTCACCTTTACTCACCTCTTTTAAATATTTATTTAGTTAGCTTAAATGAGATAGTTTCCAACATGGAATTACTCATTATTAGCCTGTTGTAAAAAATAAAAATCCTGTTCTGCACCAGCAAAGTGAGAACAGGATCAAATTGAATACATATTTTTAGCCTCCCTTCGCTGGTATTATCCAGATCAGGTAGTCAGGGTCGATGCCTTTTTGGCATCCTCTCAGCCTTTCAGCTCCCCTGGCCATTTGTTATTTACTTTCAAACTTATTATATCACATTTTTTTAAAATATGATAAAATATTTTAGAAATTATTTTTGTAAAACAATCTTATTATTTAAGGAAAGGGGTTAAAAAATGAGAATTTCAGAATTAGAAAAGATCATTAAAACCGAAATAAAAAGAGTAGAAAAGGAATTCACTTTTGAGGAAAGACAGGCAGATTTAAAACCCCAAGAAGTGGCAAAATATATTGATCATACCATGCTTAAAGCTACCTCAACACCTTTAGATATCGAAACTCTCTGTAAAGAAGCTAAAGATAACAATTTCTACGCGGTTTGCATTAATCCAACTTATGTAAGTTTATCAAAAGAAATCCTTACAGATAGTGAAGTAAAAGTAGCAACAGTGATTGGATTCCCTCTGGGAGCCAATACTATACAAACAAAAGTTTACGAATCTGAAAATTCGATTAAAGATGGCGCTGATGAATTAGATATGGTGTTGAATATAGGAAGGCTTAAGGTGCAACAGTATGATTATATCTATGAAGAAATACATGCTATTTCTTCATTGACTAAAGATGCTAAAAAATTGTTAAAAGTTATAATTGAAACCTGTTATCTTTCGAAGGAAGAAAAGATAGCTGCCGTTGTAATTTCAAAACTAGCTGGAGCGGATTTTGTTAAAACTTCTACAGGCTTTGGAAGTGGAGGGGCTGAATTAGAGGACGTGGCATTGATGAATTTCCTCGCAGGAAATGAAATGAAAGTAAAAGCATCCGGAGGTATTAAAGACTTGGAAACAGCTTTAAAAATGATAGGTTGTGGAGCTGATAGAATAGGAACAAGCTCAGGATTAAAGATAATTCAAGAGAGCAAATAAATAAAGGAGCGCTTTCGCGCTCCTTGGTGTATTTTGGGTTTAGATTATGGTATACACTTATAAGGGTTATAAGGGTCTTACATTTGAAGCTTGAGGACCTTTGTCACCTTCGACAACTTCAAATTCAACTTCTTGATCTTCTTCTAACTTTCTGTAGCCATCCATTTGAACAGCTGAGAAGTGTACAAATACATCGTTCCCATCTTCCCCTGTGATGAAGCCATAACCTTTCTTTGAATCAAACCACTTTACTTTACCTTTCACTTTGTTACCTCCAAATTTCTACCGCGCCACCCATTGCAGCATACGGAATGTGTTGCAAAAGTATTATAATACAAAATGGATAGGAATGCAAGTTAATTTTTTATAAACAGTATATGAATTATGAGTAAACCTAGCTAAAAGATAATTAGGTACAACATTTTAAACAAACGTACAAGAAAAGACTTGACAAGTTAAGAAATAATTGCTAAATTTATTCTGTAGTGAAGTTTTGCCTATTATTAGTCATCATTAAAAAAATATAATTAAAATGAATTTGTGGGGTTTTAGTTTTTTTATGCCCCTTTAATTGAGATTAACTGAAAATCAAGGAGGAAATTGAATGATCGATGTAGGAGACTTAAGAAAAGGAGATTTTATAGTTTATCAAAACGAAATGTACCGTGTAATTGAAGCCAATAAGCATTTTATGGGAAGAGGCAGCGGATTAATTAGAACCCGCCTAAAAAGTGTCATGACAGGATTAATAAAAGAGGTTAGTTTTTCTAGTGGTGAGAAGGTTGAAGAAGCTGATATAAGTTTTAGTAAAGCCCAGTATTTATACAACGATGACGATCATTATTACTTTATGCTACTCGACACCTATGAACAATATTCTTTGCCTTCTCAAGAGTTAGAAGATGAAAAATTTTATTTAACCGAAAATTTGGAAGTCGATCTAGTCTTTTTTAATGGAAATCCTGTTTCTATTCAACTTCCCACAGTTGTGGTTCTAACCGTTATTGACACAGAACCTAATTTTAAAGGAAACACCGTGTCTGGTGGTGGCAAACCGGCAACATTAGAAACAGGATTGAAAACCACTGTCCCTTTTTTTGTGGAAAGAGGTCAAAAAATAAAAGTAGACACTCGTACAGGAGATTACTTAGAAAGAGCATAAAAAGCGTATATATTAAAGGCTCGATATATTTTTATCGAGCCTTATTATTTTTCTTGGGGTTGGTATTCATGCTTACCTTCCGATGTATAAGATTCCTCAATTTCTTTTTCTTCATCGTTAATTTGAACTTGCTTTTTCTGTAGAGTATTCAAAATTTTTATCTCTCTAATCACAAAAAATAATGTTAACAATGCTGATAAAACATCTGAAATAGGAAATGTGTACCAAATACCCATTAATCCAAAAAAGTGTGACATTACAAACACCATTGGAATAAATATCAATATTTGTCTTGACATTGATAACAATAGTGCAGGACCAGCTCTACCAATAGCTTGAAATAAAGATGATCCAACAACTTGAAAGCCAACAATCCATATAAACATCGCGTCTATTCTTAGAGCAGGAATACCTTCACTAATCAAGGACGGATCTGTTGAAAATATTGACAGTAGAAAACCAGGAAACAATTGAACTAAAAAGAATGAAACTATGGACCATGTAAGAGCAGCAATTGTTGCTTTTTTCAAAACTTCTTTTACTCTGTCATATCTTTTGGCTCCATAATTATAACCAGCTATTGGTAAAAAACCTTGCGCTATACCAAACATAGGCAAAAAAAAGAACATTAAAAGTCTATTTATTACCCCAAAAATTGCTATATGCAGAGAACTCCCGTACGTACCTAGCAAATTATTTAAAACTATTGCTAGTAAACTTCCAGCAACTTGTCTAACAAAAGCAGAAGCTCCAACCCCTAGCGTTTCAGACATGATATGCCTATCTAATATGAAATTCTTTCTGTGAAATTTCAAAGAACTTTTTCCACTGAAAAAGTAATATCCTATATAAATAACACCAACAAGCTGAGAAAGAACAGTAGCTACTGCTGCGCCTTTTACTTCCATATTCAATCCAAATATAAAAATAGGATCAAGAATAATGTTCAATACTCCTGGAACGATCATAGCTATCATGGCATATTTCGCATTACCTTCTGCTCTCATAACGTTGTGACTTGCCATTCCAATTGTAAAGAGTATTGCTCCATACAGGATTACACTCATGTAATCCTCTGCGTATGAAAGGATATCAGGTGTGGCCCCGAAGAGATTTAAAATAGGATCTAAAAAGATAGTACCAAGAATAGTAAGAGCTATGCTTAAAACGAAGATAGCAGAAAAAATATTCCCTAAAGCGTTTTCTGCCCGCTCAACATCTTTGGCTCCTAAACTTCGGGATATTAATGTTCCCCCACCGATTCCTATCATTCCACCAAAAGCCATAATGATCATCTGAATTGGAAAGGCAACAGATACTCCAGCTATTCCAAGTGTACCAACACCTCGGGCAATGTATATAGTATCGACAAAATTGTACAAAGCTTGGACCAACATGGCAACTATTGCTGGTAATGACAGTTCCATTAATAGCTTCCCTATCTTCTTGTCTTCAAGCTTATTGGTATTTTCTTCCAATTACGACACCTCCTCATGATCTTTAGCTTTGTATTTTAGTATGTTAGTGAGCATTTTATCCAATATATGTTGAACCATTTCTTTTTCCTCAGTTGAAAGATTGTCTGTTATAATTCTTTCCCAATAATCATTCATCTTAACCATTTCGTTATAGATTTGGTAAGCTTTATTTGTCAAAAATATTCTATTGATTCGATGATCATTATCATCGATTTTTTTCGTAAGATAACCATTTTTTATAAGCTTCTTGATTGCTCTTGCGGTAGTTGCTTTATCGAAATTTAGCTGCTCGTTTAATTCTTCTTGACTTATTCCATCTCCTTTTTTAAGTAAGTACATAAGAAACTGAAATTGACCTCTTCCAATGTCAAACCTTTGAAGTTCTTTTTTCATCATCGAATTCATGGTTCTGAATAAACATGATATCTTGCTAATAACCGATGGATCTTGCTCTAAATTAAGCAACTTTTGATTTTGCCTCCTTTAAAAATCAGCTCTCCACTCTTCTAAGGAAGAGCCCAGTGATCAATTGAAACCTACAGCCTGACCATAAGAGAGAAATGGAAACAAAAATAATTATAGAAAAAAATTGTTGCATATACAACCATTTTCCCGTTAAAATTTGGTTGCATGTGCAACTAATATTTTCTGGTTTTATATTTTACTACCATGCTTTTTTCTCTTTCCATCTTCCCTTTTGATAAAAATAAAAAAGGATGAAAGATTCTGCGATATCCCCGAACATATAAGAAAGCCACACCCATGTTAAGGGCTGGTTAAAAATATTAATAGCTACGATTAAAATGCATAATTGTATTCCCCACCTTGAAATAATGCTCGATAAAAGAAACGGAAAATTGTACCCCGATGCAGAAAAAGCACTTGCAAGGCCATAACCATATCCTAATACAACTAAACCTACTGATCCATACTTTAGAAATTCAGTTCCATATTTAATCACAATAGCGTCGTTTGTGAAGAGAGAAATCACACTTTCACCAAAACCAAACGCCATTACAATGAAAAATAACATTGCAACTGAACCTAATATTCCCGTGATATTTGCAGCTCTTTCAGATCTTTTTATATCTCCGGCTCCTATCGCCTGACCAACCACAGAAGATGCCCCCATAGTAAGACCAAACAAAGGGACGAAGGCAAATCCAAAAATCCTGCCAGCGATCCCATTTGCTGCGATAGCCTGATTACCAAAAAGTGAGACAAAACCTAATATAGCTATATTTGAAAGATTTCTAAAAAGTATTTCTACACCGTTTGGCATTCCTATAGTTATTAATTTTATATCAATATCTTTATTTAGTCTAAATAAACCTTTTATACGAGGTTTGACTTCATGAGTTCTGGAAAAAAGAATTAAAAAGCCTATAAGAAAAGCAATGGACTGAGAAACCACGGTTGCAATTGCTGCTCCCAAAACTCCAAAACCCAAGCCTGGTAAGTTGATAAAAGGTACCGTTTCAAAGATAAAAATAGGATCAAGAAAAAGGTTTAGTATGCTAACAAATATCATTATAATCATTGGTGTTTTAGCATCCCCCAAACATCTAAAAACAGTGTTTACAGAGTAGGAAGAGAACATTATCGGTAAAAAGAACAATCTTAAATAACCATACTCTAAACCATAATTCACCACAGTTTCATCTGCAAAAAGAGACATCAATGGTTCCAAAAACACTGCCATGAAGGTTGCAGCTATTAATGCCACCAAAAATTTGAAACTTATAGTTTGTTCAATTGATCTCGCAGTTTGATTATAATCTTTTTTACCGTAAGCTTGAGATACCAATGAGATTGAACTTACACCAATAATCTCATTTAATGAATCCACCATCCAAAATATAGTTGAAAAAATCGTCACCCCCGCTATCGCCTCACTGGAAATCATGCCTATCCAAAAGATATCAACAAGATCGTAAACCATTTGGGCTGCCATACCAAACATTGTAGGTAGTGCCATCAACAAAATATGCTTTATTACACTACCTTTTGTTAGATCTTTTTCCATATATTCCTCCCATAAACATTAAAATAATTTAATTAATAGCACCCCATCGCCCCTTCCCCAGCCTTAAAATCCTTTTTAAGAACCTTTGATTATTTTACCATTAATGTATAAATAACTCAACTTTGTAAATTGTCAGATTGATTTTTCAAGAATATGATATACTATATTAGATATTGCGTTTTGATCATGACTGAATCCAGAAAATTAGAGAAATACTTCATAATCTGGGGAGGAATAAAATGGAAAATAACCCTTCAATTCAAATGGAAAAGATGATTAGAGAGATTTGCTCAAAAGTAAAAAGTGAAGGAAGAAAAGTTTTAAAAGAGTTCAACATTTCTCCGGCTCAGTTTGATGTTTTGCAAACCGTTTATTTCAAAGGTCCTAAAATGCTCAGTGACATCAGTAAAAGATTGGGGGTAACAAAAAGCACAACAACTGGACTCATTAGAAGATTGGAAATTGCAGGATATTTGGTTAGGGAAAAATCAAAGAAGGATAAAAGGGTATATGTTGTTCAAATTACTCAAGACGGGACTAATATAATAGAAAACGTGATAAAAAACAGGGTAATATTGATGGAAAAAGTATATGAAAAATTGGGAGAAAAAGAAAGAAGTGTAGAAATATTAAATGAAATCAATAAAATTTTGAATGAAAATCAAGGTGGGATATAACAGTGTATAGAAGGTTTTTAGTGTTTCTCGTATTAATCTTTACAACATTTCTTTTTTCTTACACAATAAATCTAATAGCATTACCTGGTAGTGAAGTTTATTTTGATTCTCAATTTATGGGAACTGTTACAGAAACACCTTTTACAATCGAAGTACCTAATGATACGGATGGTTATCTCCATGTAAAAAAACTGGGATACAGCGATTTTATTGCCCGTATAGAGCTTTTAGGAAGTGAATCCCAAATTACAGCTGAACAAGTTCCTTTAGCCAAACTTATTTTTGATATCAACGTTGATTCTGCCAATATAAAATACACCTTTTTAAATCAAGATTACAATATAGCCTTATCCACATCTAATGAAGTTGATATCCCTTATAACTTAGAAAAAATAATTATAGAAAAAGATGGATTTTTTGCAAAAGAACTAAACCTTGAGTTGAAACCATTTGATAAGAAAAATTTAAGGGTCTCTCTAATTCCTTCTAATGAAATATTGATTGAATCAAATCCTAACCAAGCAAACGTTTTTGTAGATGGAAAGTTAATTGGAACAACTCCTATTACCGTAAAAAGAGATAATTTCGATATAATTTTGTTGGAAAAAGAAGGTTATTTAGTTAAAACAATAAAAAATTTGCCTCAAGATGATAGAATCTTAATTGATTTAGAAAAAGGAATAGAACTCTTTGTTGATAGCGAACCAAAAGATGTGGGGGTATTTTTGGATGGTGAATATGTAGGAAGTACACCAATGAATGGTTTATTCCCTACTGGCACATATAATTTAACATTATCTAAATTAGGATACGAATCTAAAGAAATGCTGATTGAATTAACCCAAAACGGCTTGAACAGATATTATGTTGAATTGAATCCATTTTTAAATACAATAAATTTTCTAAATTCTGAAAATTATGAATTCAATATCGATGGTAAATACGTAGGGAAAGGAATTGATTCGATTATTTTGGATGATTCACCACATTTTGTTAGAATTGTATCCGGAACAAAAAGTTTAGAATTTCCTATTTATAGAGATTTTTATGACAAAATGGAAAGTATAGATCTAAATAAACTTAGCACAGTAAATGTTTATGCTATGTCCAATACGAATGTGAGCTTTTTAGGAAAAACTCAAAAGACTCCTGCATTCTTTCTTTACAATATGTTAAACAATCCTCAGTTTGTTAACGTAAGGACACTAAATAGAACGTACAGTGTTCTGTTGGAACCATCTGAAAGTGTAGATATTTATACGAGTAGTGATTTTGGTAATATTTTTATTACTACTAACGTTAAAGATCCCCTTATCTACATTGACGGTCAATATTTGAATTATAATGATCGGTTTGGTTACCCTCTTAAATCTGGAGTCTATATGGTAGAGGTTAGAAAGTTTAACGAAATAAAACAACAAAAAGTAACCATAAACCCAGGCGAAAAAAGTTTCGTACATTTTGAATTTGACTCTCCTGTACCTGTAAAGGTCAATTTTACAGGGGAGAAGTATACTATCAATGGTGAAGAATATACCAACTCTCAGAAAACTTTCTTTTTACCGTCAGGTCCAACTCTGTTTTCAAATGGAGGCGTATCTGTAGTTCTTTTTGTAAACGAACCTATGTACGTTGATCTAGATAAACTTTTTGGAGGGTTATAACGATGGCAAAAAAAATAGTTCTATTTTTACTTTTTACTTTTATTTCATTGAGTTTGTTATCCCAAACCAACATATCAGATTTACAACCATCCTCGCCAATATATCCTCAAGTGGTGAGAATGGTTGAATCAGGAATCATGTATCTGGACAATCAAGGCCGGTTCAGGGGTTCTCAACAAGTTTTAAGATATGATTTGGCCGAATTTGGTTCAAACATGCTCGATTATGTAGATGGACTTTATGGTCAAGATCTACAAGAAATAAGTAATAGATTACTTAAGCTCGAAAATTTAAATACTGAAATAAGACTGTACAATTTAGAAAGTACCGTTTTTGCCCACGATGACCGATTATCTTATTTGGACTCTACTATCCAAAATTTGGGGAAAAATGTATCGGATATTTTAAAAGTAATTGATCCCAGTCAACCAATTAACGAAGACAATATTATCTTCCAAGAGATTTCTCAAGGAGCAATTGATATTGCAAAAAAAACTGCACAAGATGAAGTTCAAATGATTGCTGACTCTTCAATGGCATCTTTAACAATTTTTCAAGAACAACTTCACAATTTTGAACAAGAGGTAAAGAACTTAAACACCAAATACGATCAAACTATTGAAAGTTTGGAATCTGTATTGCTAACTTCTACACAAGAAAATAGAGAAGAACTAAAAAATTATATAGACATGTTGTTAAATCTCGAAATAGACGGATTGAGAACATCTTTGACAAACATCGCTAAAAATGAAGTTTATCTATATAACGACACATTGTCTGCTACACTGAATAATCTTGATCAAAGAATTTTAAGGATAGAAAGTGAGATACTTCCATATGAAAACAGTTATAATGAACTGAGTAAAAAGATTAATGAAAACGAAGCCAAGTTGAACTTCATCCTCTCAAATGTTTCAACAAGTATTTCATCAGAAACACTAAACGATGAACTATTGTTGGGAATAAGAGCCGATATCGAAGGGTTGAAAGTAAAAACTAATAATCTCTCAAACGATCTAACTGTATTATTTGATCAAGTGTCTTCTAACCAATCTTACATAGAAACTTTCGATGCAAGGCATGCCTACTACAACTCTAAAATATTAGATTTGCAAAATAAATATAACACTCTTTCTGGGCAAATAATAATTCAGAACAAAAAATTGGATAACATAATTTTTGAATTATCAAAGCTTACGCCAACGTCATCAGAGATGGTTGCTCCTCAGTATACTATTGATATCAAAAATCTTCAAGAAAGAGTTTCAAGTTTAGAAAGAACTATTGGTGCTTATTATGATCAAATTGGTGAGCTGACTGTATATGCTACGATGTTTGAAGAATTTAATGATAATTTGAATGAACTTTATTTGGCATTAGAAAAAAATAACGGTGATATTCAAACTTTAAAAGAACAAACAGAAGCGTTAAATGCTCAAATATCGTCTTTAGCAACTTTGACTAATTTAAATAAAGATACATTATCACAAATAGGTGATATTACAAAAATAGCTGAAACAGTAGATTATTTGAATGATAACTATCAAGATTTGAACAGAACAAATGGGCAATTACAAAACGACTTAATACAAGTAGAGAATAGATTATACAATATTGAAAATACTTTGAACAATTTTCAAATAACTTCTTCTGAGATAGAAGAACTTAAAAATTCTTATAATTCTTTACTTGAAAAATACTATGAAATTAAAAGTGAGTCTGAATATTTGAATGATCCTATGATGTTAAAAAACGATCTCAAGGCAGAACTATCTCAGCAGTTAGCAACGGAGTTAGTTTCCCTCGAAAAAGAATTGAAAAATATCGAAGATGAACTTTCAAGTGTTGAATCAAGAATTTCTAACCTTGAAAAAACCGTTTTTCTTCACGATGAAAGTATTGCCATGCTTTCACAAAAAACTGATGAGACAGTAGAAAAAATTAATAATTTAGAAAGTTCTGTACAACAGATTGAAAAACCTAATCAAACTTATATTTCATCAATAATTATAGGACTTGTGGGGGTTTTGGTTGGTGCAGGAATTGTTTTATTATTCCAATAATTGCGGGAGGGAACCATGGTTTACGGAATAGCTTTAGGGAGTGGTGGCGCTAGAGGAGCCGCTCACGTTGCCTTAATAGATGAACTGAAAGAAAGAACAGTAAAGATCGAAGTAGTAACAGGATCGAGCGTAGGTGCATTAGTAGGTGCCCTTTTTGCCTTAAATCCTGATGTGGACCTGTTTAAAATATTCAAAGACTTGACACTTAAAAAGAAAAAGACAATTGATTCACAGTTTAGAACTCTAAACAACAGAATTACTAATTTCCCTAAAATGGTTGCAGGTAAAAGTTTTTTAAAAAGTGATTTCGTTTACGATATTTACAAGCAGTTGTATGGACGTAAACGTTTTTCCGATTGTAAGATAAAATTAGGAATCGTTTCATATGATTTAGAAAGCGGTGAAGAAGTGGAGATCACAGAAGGGTACATAATCGATGCTGTTATGGCTTCCTCAAGTGTTCCCGGCGTTTTCCCTCCTTTAAGGTTAGGGGGCATGAGCCTGTTGGATGGAGGCGTTTTAACTCCTGTTCCAGTAAAATTAACTAAAAAACTAGGAGCAGATTATGTAATAGCAAGTAATTTAAATGGTGAGGTTAAGAATGATTTTAAGTTTAACGACGGATTAGATTATATTATTTCCATTGAAGATTTTAAAAATGATCTGATGGTTAACTATGAAATAAATATAGCCGAAGAGGTTTATACATTCCCAATAGAGTATTCTTGGGAAGGATTTTCTTATTTTAACGAAATATACCAAGATGCTAAAAATTTTTTAAAATCCATACAAAATAAAGCGAGGGAAGAACTTTGAACTTAGTAATGGGTGGCTTTTTTGAAGGATTTTATTGGGAATCTGGCGTTTTAGAGTCTATAGCAAAAAAAGAAAACGCCTTAAATCTATATACTTCTAGTCTAGGAAGTTTAAGAGGATTATTTTATGCATTGTACGGAGTAAATTTTTTCGGACGTTTAAAAGATTTCATATACGAAAAAAATAATCCTTTACGCGAAGTAATAACTAATACAGAATTATACAACAGTAGATACGCCCAAACAACAGCATTGATAAGATTGGGAAGAGGGAAAATGTCGCTTTACAACCCTGATAATTTAAAAAAATTTTTGGAAGGTTATTTTGGTAACCAAACACTTTCTTCACTTCGGAAAAACGTAAGTTTCGAAGTCTTCGAGCTAAAAAATAAAGAAGTAATTATACTGAAAAATGAAACAAAAATCGTTGATATGTTAATGATGGAATTAGCGTTCCCGCCTTATTACAGTTATTATGAATATCAAGGTGGATTTTTTATTCCAACCTCATATTTATCGTTTATTCCTCAAAAATTTCCTAAAGATGCAGTTATTATATCATTTGATCCCGCTTTAACTTATCCAGATCCAAAAAATACCGTCGAAATTCTTTTAAAAACCTCCTATTCTAGAACGTTAAAAAATTATCGTTTATTGAGTGAAGGTTTTAATACTATCGAACCGCAAAAACAGTTGAAAGATTATTTTAATATGTCCGCTTTTTTTGATGGTCAAAATCATGCTAATAATTTTTTGGAGGCAAAAGTATGAAACGTTTTACTGCATTTTTTTTAATGCTCATATTATTAAACATAATCATTTATTCTGCACAAATAAATGTAAGAGCAGATGAAGTAAAAGGTGAAGAAAGTAGATACATACTGAAAAATAATGTCCTTATACAGAAAGAAGATCTCTCTATTTCAACGGATTTTGCTACCATTACACTCGTTAACGACGAGTGGCGAGAAGTAAACACCGACAAGGTTTATATAACTGCCGACACGTTTGAAGCCACATCCTCTTCTATGAACTTTGACCTTCAGACTGAAAAAGGAAAACTTTCAGGGAATGTTTTAGCTAAGATTTTTTTGGAAGAATCAGAGATCGAGATAAATTCTGACGAACTTCAGATTGATAACAATAACAAAAGATACGAGGGAAGATCTGAAAATATGGTTTTGATTAAAAAAGGAGATTATATAATAAACGCAAAATCCTTTGTTTTTGTTGAAAAAGAAAACTTGCTCACACTTTCCGAAAATGTACATATAGTCAATTCTGTGGAAAAAATTGATATGAAATCAGCATATGCCACATTCAATACCCAGACCAACGATATAGAAGCCCAGCAGGTTAATTTAATTTTGGAAGTAGCAGATGAGGAGGAATAGTTGTGAAAAAATTTTTTGTTGTTTTTTTCTTAGCTTCTCTATTTATTTCCGTCTTTTCGCAAACATATTATGAGATGGGTTTTTCTTTGCTGAATTATCCCGATGGTTTCAAATTTGCTTTAAGGAGTGGTTTGGAATCTGATTCCTTCAATTTTGATTTTGATCTTAGCCCAACTTTTGAAAACAAAACGTTGTCTCTAACTATGATTAGTGATATTTCTGCTAAAATTTTGGATATAAACCCGAACGCTTTTTTAGATGTTGGTTTATTATGGGTATACGGCGAAGAATTCCCAGGGACATTTGCATACGGAGGCTTTAATTTTAACTTCAATAACATTTTAGGAAAATTGTACGTGGGATACCCATTCAATGCTACTGAGGATCTTTTGAACTATTTTGCAATAAAATTGGGTTATGTAGTTCCAAAACCTGCTGATTTCGTCGATGATTTAAAGTTAGAGTTAAGGGTGGTAAATGGAAGGATTCACTTTTCAATCTTTTTAGTAGAACCTTTGTGAAATGAATAAAAATCAAGGTTTTCTACTTATAGAGAGTGTATTTGAAATTTTTATTGTTTCTTTAACAATGTTGATTGTAATAGGTACTTTTTCCGCTACAATCAACATTTTAAAAAGTTCACTGGAGGAAATGGTTAATATAAATCTTATTTCAAATGCAATTATGGAAGTAATAGTTATCGCAAAAAATGAGATGACTAATGTGACCTCCTACGATTCCGATTCTTCAACCGTCCTAGGAAATTCATCTGATGGTGAAACAGTTGGTTTTTCCTACAATAGATTTGCACAAAAGATCAACCGTTACAAAGACTCTGGGTGGGATAAAGGATCTACATTAATTTCAGAAAATATAACTGCTTTTTCATACGATGGAAAATTTTTAAAGGTAACATGGAATGATGAGTATGAATTAAAACTTTTCATCCCTGGCCGTGTTACAAAGGAGCGCTAAATAAAGATGAGACTTAGGAGGAAAACATTAATCAATGGCAAATGAAATAATCGAAACATATAAAATTTTAGAAGAAAGAATAAAGTCAGAAAACATTCAAATATACTTTGATATGTTGGATTCTCCTTATCCTTCTTTTAAATCCAAGGCTATTCAGGAACTAACAAAGCAAAAAATTGATGCCCCAAGGATTAAAGAATACTTAAAAGATCCCGATAAAAATGTCAGATTTTCTGCATATAGGTACTTAGATAAAATGGGTCTTTTGGATGAGAATAATATAAAAGAAGCTTTGAAAGACATTTCAGCAAACCTCAGAAAAGAAGCAATCATCAGCTACATTCAAATGGGTATAAAACCTATAGAATTTATTTTGGAGTTTACCGAAGATCCAGATCCAATTGTTAGATATCAACTCATATCCACGTTTTTGGAATTCTACCCAGAAGACTCAGAAAAAATTATTAGCAAAATGAAAAATGATCCCTACGTTAAGATAAAACAATTGATTTCAGCTTTGGAAAACATCTCTGAAACCTTAAAATCCGAACAAGTAGATAAAAGCGTTAAGGTTATGGCGCTAAGAAGATTTTATGAAAGAGACGATGCCTATACTTTTTTTAATTCACTAAAAGAAACATACTTTGATTGCAACAATGAAACTAAAGGTATAATAATTAAATTCTTTTCAGGTTTACCATGTGAAGTTATAAATAAATTCATAGAAAAAATCGTGCAAGAAGAAAAGGATATTCACATTCTTCAACTAACTGCAAATACCTCAAAGAAAGTTTGTGGAATTGATTCTGTTCCTACTTGGTTGATCGACAAATTGGTAAACAGTGAAGAGGCAAAAGTCGTAAAGTTTGGATTAAAGTTAGCTACTGAAAAGGAAGATATGGGGTATGTGGAATTTTGTAGGGACTTGTTATCGGCAGTAGATGATGACTTAGTCATTGGAGCGAGTGATTATCTTATTTATTTTCAAGACTATATGCTTAAAGATTACGTTCCGAACTTTCTCAATTCATTATCCTCTAAAAGAATAAGGGAAGGATTAAAAATAATAAGAAAATTAAAATTAGATAATTTTTTGGAAGAGATATCATTAATCGCTCTCAACAAAATGTATCCAATTTCCTTAAGAAAAGCTGCCGTCAATCTACTGAAATTTTTTAAAGCCAAAGATTATTGGGAAATCCCAAATCAAATACTTAAAGACCCTTACGAAAACGGTAATTTAAAACTTGCGGCGTTAAATGCTCTTCTACGTCTTAATGCGGAGATGGTTGTCAATTTTTAAAAAGATAATGACCACAATTTTTGAACCTCGCTGTCTTGTTTGTGAAAAACCTATTGCCTTTGGAGAACTCATTTGCGACAATTGCAAAGAAAATCTTTATTCGCCTTCTCTTTCAGATGGTGCTTTTAAGGTTTATCATTATGGAAAATACGAGTACCCTTTATCTAACTTAATAAAAGAGTTCAAATACCATTCACATCCCAAAATTGCCCAACTCTTAGGGAATATGCTAGCAAAGTTTTTTATAGATTTAAAATTTCCAGAACTAAATTATACTGTGTCATATGTACCTTCAAATTTCTCAAGTGTTCATGAAAAAGGCTTTGTACCTGCTCACTTAATTGCTAAGCATTTTTCAGACATCTTAGGCTTTCCCTTAATAAATCTCTTTTCCTCAAAAACTCTTAAAAGACAAGTTCAATTGGATTATAAAAAGAGAAATGAAAACGTTAAAAACAAGATAAAATTGATTCAGGATCCCCCAAAGAACATTATTATTATAGATGATGTGTACACTACAGGGGCTTCAATGAACGAAGTAGGTAATCTACTCATTAAGAAATGTGATGTTTTAGTTGGCATCACTGTAGCAAAAGCTTATAGGTATTCTTTTAATAAATCTTTATAGTTTTTTATATCACAGATTGCACCAACATATTTTAATTTTTCTGCTGAAAATGCATTCCCTAACTTTGCAGCTTTTATAGCATCCAAACCTATAATCGTTCCTATGTATAAACCTGACCAAAATGCATCCCCTGCTCCGGTTGTGTCTACTACCTCTTTTGCATAAGAATCAAAATGAATAATTTTTTTACCGTCCGAAAATACAAATCCCTTTTCCCCCACTGTAAGAATTATGTTTTTTACTCCCCATTCATGGAAAATATTTATGTATTCTTCTTCATTCTTATTTTCTTTGAAAATATGCATACAATCATCTTGAGAAGGTTTGATAAAATCCACGTAAGGCATAACCAACTTTAGAACATCTTCTATTTCTAGAGATGTTTTCCACAATATCTTTCGATAATTGGGGTCAAATCCTATTAAAGCATTATTCTTTTTGGCAACTTTTAACAATTTGAGTGTATTTTTTAGGTTATTATCAGAAGATAACGACCAAGAAGAAAAATGAAAGATATTTGCTTTTTTAACAATATCAAAATATGAATCAGCAATATCTAAATTTAAAGAGGCTGATCTCAAGGGATAAAATTCTGGAGATGATTTAGACTTTAAAACATAAACAATATCAGTAGAAAATCGTTCATCCTGTAATATACCCTGTACATCAACATTATAATTATTTAATTGTTCAAGAATAAAATCTCCAAAAGGATCCTTACCTATCCTTGAGATTATAGCAGATTTAAAACCCTGTTTAGAGATATTAACAGCTATATTACTTGGGGAGCCTCCTAAAAATTTGTCAAAGGAAGTTGCATTTTTTAATCCTCTTACATAATCTTTAGAGATGAAGTCTATCAATACCTCACCAAACGAGACAAAATTAACCATACACTATCCACCTTCTTTTTTTATCTTAGCTTATCGCTCCACTCTCCACCTTATCTTTGAAAACTTCTTTTATTTCGCATAAGCTATTTTTTATCGTCAGTTTTCAGGTAATGCAAAAGAATAGTATCTTCATTTAATTTTTTAAAATCAGTCAGCTTGAAATTATATTTATCATTCACGTATTTGAAAATCGATAGATCACCTTCAATAATTACTGGTTCGATAGTTAGAAAGATTTCATCAATTAAATTTTTCTCTAAAAACAAGGAGTTTATCGTAGAACCACCTATTAATGCAACTTCAGGGTATCCTTTCTTCTCTAGTTTATCCAACAATATCTCTGGAGGATTATCTGTAAAGTAGAGATATTTGTCATATTTTAACTCAACTTCTTTATATTTTTCAGGATTTCCTGTCAACACAATATTAATTCTATTTTTTAAAGGAGATCCTATCTCTTCAAATGTTTTTCTCCCCATAAGTATTATGCCAATATCTTTGGTTATATTATAGAAATGTTCCTTATCTTCTGCTGAGGACCAACTTCTCTGAGAATCATCTGACATTCGGATTTTTCCATTGATACTTTGAACCATAATTAACTTTACTCTCATAAAATTAATCCTCCCCAAACTTAAATTCTCTTAAAATTAATATTTTTTAGAATTTACAAAACTTCTTAGCCCCCTAAGCAACCTAGATTAGTTCGAAATGTTAAATTATTTTTGTTTTTTCAATAATAGTTATAACAGAATTTATCATTTTCGAGGAAAACTAAGATTTTTGGCTCTAATCGTCTTTAATTGGATTTAATTGGTTCTAATAGCTTCTAATTTCATATAATTACCTTTTGAGATGAAGGTTACATGTGATAAAATAATTAATGATTAATTTGTTTATTTAATTTATTATATCATATCAGGAGGTGGCAGTAGTATGAAAAAAGTAGTTGTTTTATTTGCTATATTGACGATGGTGTTGAGTGCCTTTTCTATTACCATTACAATGACAGCGGGTGCAGTAGGAAGGGAATTAGAAGTTCTCAATGAACAAGTTGAGATGTTTATGAAAGAAAACCCAGACATAACGGTAAATGTTCTTCCAATGCCCAACAGCTCTACGGATAGGCACGATCTTTACGTTACTTACTTAGCTTCAGGTACACCGGATCCAGATGTATTAATGCTTGACGTTATCTGGCCAGCAGAATTTGCTCCATTCTTAGTAGATTTGACTGATGACTATGATTATTTTGGACTTGATGGATTTTTCCCTGGAACCGTTGCTTCAAATACCGTCGATGGCAGTTTGGTTGCAGTTCCTTGGTTTACTGATGCAGGTATTCTTTATTACCGAAAAGATTTGTTGGAAAAGTACGGTTACGATGTTCCAGAAACATGGGATGAACTTTATACAATTGCAAAAGATATATCCCAGAAAGAAGGAATCGAAGGTTTTGTATGGCAAGGAGCCAGGTATGAAGGTTTAACTTGTGACGTTATGGAATTCGTCCATAGTTTTGGTGGAGAAATAATGAAAGATGGAGAAGTTGTCGTTGATGATCCTGAATATTACGATAACAATGTTGCAGCAATAACCTTTATGGATAAATTAATAGAAGATGGCGTAAGTCCAAGGGGAGTAACTACCTACATGGAAGAAGAAGCTAGAAGAATTTTCCAAAATGGCGACGCAGTTTTTATGAGAAACTGGCCATACGCATGGTCCTTAGTTAACGCTCCCGAGTCACCAGTTGCTGGAAAAGTTGGTATAACGGTTCTTCCAAAAGGGCCCGAACCAGATGGAAGAAATTCTGCTACTTTGGGTGGATGGAATCTTGGTATAAACGCAAACTCTTCTGCTGCAGAGGTAGAAGCTTCTAAAAAATTGATCAAATTCTTGCTTAGTAAAGAACAACAAGTTTACAAAGCGGTTTATTCAGGTCAAACACCAACTATGATCGAAGCATACAACGATCCAAGAACTATTGAAGCAAATCCTTTCTATGCTGATCTTCTAGATGTTTTCTTGAATGCTGAACCAAGACCAATTTCTCCAATATATGCTGAAATTTCTTACGAGATACAAGTTGCTGTTCACGAAGTTCTAACGCAACAAGCTGAACCTGAAGATGCTCTAAACAACTTAGCAGAAAATCTCAAATCTATAGTTGAATGAAAAAGAAGAATTTGATATAATTTTCATAGGTGGGCGGTAAACGGAGTTCCTCCGTCTACCGCCTTTCTGTATAATATAGTAGACTATAATTAGGGGGTGCGTTAATGAAAGTAAAAGGTACGTATAAGAGATCCGATATCTGGCTTGCCTTTTGGCTCATTATTCCAACTTTAATTGCTATCGGTATTACCGCCTTCTATCCTCTAGGACAAACTCTTTATGATAGTTTCTTCAAATGGTCTCTCAGACCAGGATTTGAAAGAGAGTTTGTAGGATTTCAAAATTATGTCAATTTGTTTCAAGATCCAAGATTTTTGAGTTCTTTGTGGAATACAATTTATTTCACTTTTTTTTCTGTACTTATAGAATTCCTTTTGGGATTAGGAACAGCTTTAATATTGAATGCGGATTTTAAATTGAGAGGTTTGGTAAGAGCAGCAGTTTTAATACCATGGGCAATACCTACAGCGGTCTCTTCCCAAATGTGGAAATGGATGTATAATGATCAATATGGTGTAATAAGTTTAATGCTATATAATCTAGGAATACTTGAGGAAGGTACCCCCATTCTAGGAACTCCAGGTATGGCTATGGCTGCGATTATAGGCGTTGATGTCTGGAAAACTACTCCATTTGTTGCTCTTTTACTCCTTGCAGGACTTCAAATCATACCTAATGAGTTATACGAAGCAGCTAGAATTGACGGCGCCACTATATGGAAGCAATTCACTTCTATCACTTTACCTGTGTTAAGGCCTACGATTGGTGTAACGTTGATCTTCAGAACTTTGGACGCTTTGAGGGTTTTCGATATTGTTTACATCATGACACAAGGAGCCGTGGGAACGGAAACTCTCGCAGTTTACAATAGGTCACTTTTAATGGATAATATCTTCTCTCCAAGAGGTTTGTTTGGTTATGGCTCTGCATTATCGGTTGTAATATTTTTGATAATTGGTATATTTACAATAATCTATATGCGCTCGTTGAACATTAAATTAGATTGAGGAGGGCAAAAATATGAGATGGGGAATGCGAGCAAAAAGAAATACTCAACGTACAATTTTATATATTCTGGTTATATTGATGGTTATCTTTTACATTTTCCCTTTCTATTGGGCAATTAAAAGTTCTTTTACTGCCGATCAGTACCTTTTTACAAAAAACATTACACTCTGGCCTCAAGGTTTTACCTTTGAAAACTATATAAAGGTTTTCACAGAGAGACCTTTCGGATTAAATATATTAAATTCTATTATAGTTGCTGGAGCTACGACTATTTTCTCAATAATCGTTGGTTCTTTTGCAGCGTACGCAATAGCTCGTTTAAAGATTCCTGGGAAAGGACCTTTGATGTTACTGATACTTGCGGTAAGTATGTTCCCTCAAGTTTCTATATTGGGTGGTCTTTTTCAGTTGCTCAGAAATTTAGGATTGATAAACACTTATGCTGGGTTGATAATCCCATATATTGCATTGAACTTGCCTTTAACAACGTGGATTTTACAAAATTTCTTCAGAGAGCTTCCCAAAGAGATAGAAGAATCTGCTTATATAGACGGATGTTCTAAATTTGAAACTTTGTGGAGAATTGTTTTGCCTCTTTCCGCTCCAGGTTTGGTCACGACTGGTTTGTTAGCTTTTATTCAAGCTTGGAATGAGTTCTTATTTGCTCTAACTTTTATGCAAACTCCTGAAAAATACACAGTTCCTGTGGCAATTGCTATGTTTACAGGTAAAACCTTCTACGAAGTTCCTTGGGGACAACTAATGGCAGCGTCTGTAATAGTTACGATGCCTTTAGTTATTTTAGTTTTAGTGTTCCAAAACAGGATAGTTCAAGGTTTAACGGCCGGTAGCGTAAAAGGATGATGTAGATGAAGTTTTTATTCGGTACAGACGGCATAAGAGAGGTCGTTAATGAAAAGCTGACCATTGACTTGGCGATGAAACTCGGAAACGCACTTGCTAACCTTTTTGGTTCAGAGTATAAAAAATTGTATATTGCAAGAGATACACGAAATTCAGGAAAGGTATTAGAAATGGCTTTAGCTTCTGGAGCATTGGTAGGTGGAATGAATGTAGAGTCATGTGGAGTTCTAACTACACCAGGATTAGCATTTATAACGAAAATAGAAAAATCTATAGGTGTTGTCATTTCTGCATCTCATAATCCTCCAATGTACAACGGATTAAAAGTTTTTTGTGAAGGATTTAAAATTTCAGATGAAACAGAAGAAAAGCTAGAAGAAATAATTTTGAAAGGTCTACTTAAATACAGTGATTATAGAGATATTGGAAGATACATAGAAGACTCTTCAAAAAAAGAATATGTTGATTATGTGGTTTCTCTATATAAAAAGAACTTACAATGTAATGATTTAAAAATTGCTGTTGATGTCGCTAACGGAGCTGCTGGAGCGATAATAAACGATATCTTTGGTGAACTTAACTTGAATTATACGGTATACCAAAATGCCCCTGATGGTTTCAATATCAACGAAAACTGTGGTTCTACATCACATCAAACATTATCTAAAATCGTTAAGGAAGAAAAATATGACTTTGGCATCTTGTTCGACGGAGATGCAGACAGATGCCTTTTTATAGATCGCTTCGGTAATCTCGTAGATGGTGATGTTTTGATGGCTATCAACGCTCTGAAATTAAAGGCTCAAGAAAGACTAAAAAACAAAATTGTTGTTTCAACAATTATGAGTAATTTAGGTTTGGAAGAGTATTTAAAGAAAAATGAAATACATCTTATACGTACAGACGTAGGAGATAAATACGTTTTGGAAAAAATGCTACAAGAAAATGCTACAATCGGTGGTGAGCAATCAGGACACATTATATTTCTTGATAGATCCACTACCGGCGACGGAATAATTACCGCTTTAGAGACTTTGGAAACGCTGAAATATTTTTCTAAGTCTCTTGATAATTTTCTTCAAGAAATTCCTAAATATCCACAACACTTGGAAAACGTTACAGTAAAAGATAAAGTAAAAATCATGAAGGACAGCAGAATTGAAAATTTAATAAGAAAATATCAAAGTATTGAAGGATTCAGAATTGTAGTCAGACCTTCAGGAACTGAACCAAAAATAAGAATCATGACAGAAGGGTCCAATGAAGAAACAATTAAAACATGCATCACAGAATTTAGCCAACTTATACAAAGTATTGATAACGAGTGAAATAGCTTAAAAAAAACGGGGTTAGTGTTAAAAAGCCCCGTTTTTTAATCGATTATTCTGGTTTACCTATAGAAGAATTGAACAACGTACCTCACATTATTTCTATAAACTATCAATGCCACATAACTGTTCTTTTCAACTGAGGAAGCTATTTTTTCCCAGTCAGCTACGTTCTGTATGTCGTAATACACTCCATTAACCGCTATCTCTGTAATAACATCACCTGCTCTTAGCCCAAGCGCGTATGTATCGTCTTGTATTTCTTCAACAATGACTCCTTGAATGCTACTTCTTATACTGTATTTTTGTCGATCTTCTGAAGTTATATCCCTAACTACGATTCCAAAATAGGCTTCTACGACTTCAGGTGTTTGGCTCCCCAAAGTTACATTGAAAGTAATCCTTTCTCCAAACCTATCAACAACAACCTCTACAGTATTCCCTGCTGGATAAGTAGCCAACAATGAAGTTAAATCGTCTGTATTTTCAATTTTTTTACCGTTCACTTCAACTATTACGTCATTCGCTTTTATACCTGCTTTCTCAGCAGCTCCTCCTGGTACCAAATCTTGGACATAGGCTCCTTTGTCTACTTTTAACCCCAAAGATTTTTTCAATTCTTCAGTTATATCGCTGATGTATACACCTAAATAAGCTCTTTGAAAGGTCCCTGTTTCCATTACAGAATCAGCAAATCTTTTCGCTATGTTAATAGGAATGGCGAACCCTATGTTCACGCTTCCTAACTGAGGATCTACTGCGATTGCAGTGTTGATCCCAATGACTTCCCCATGTATATTCAGTAAGGGACCTCCACTATTACCTGGATTAATAGTTGCATCAGTCTGTATTAAATCAACATAATTCCCATTTCCATCGGGTTTTGGAATGCTCCTATTGGTTGCACTTATAACCCCTGCCGTAACAGTATTTTGTAAACCCAGTGGATTGCCTATAGCTATAGCATCCTCTCCAATCCTAATCTTGTCTGAATCACCTAAAGGTAGCGTTGGTAAATCTTCATCAGCACTTATTTTTATTATTGCTAAATCGAGATCTTCATCACCACCTACCAACTCGGCGTCATAGTCCTTTCCATTCGGCAAGGATACAGATATCTTTTCTGCACTATCTATCACATGGTAATTTGTCAATATATAACCTCTTTTATCGAAAATAAAGCCAGACCCCACTCCTTTTGTTTGATACTCTGGCATTTGTTGACCAAAAAATCTTTCAAAAAAATCTTGAATGTATGGGTCCACAGGAACTGGAGCTGAACGAGTGGATTCAATATTTACAACCGCTGGAGCGGCCTCTTCAACCACATTAACTATGGGGCTTTCGTATCCTTCATTCACAATTGAAAACGAAGATATGGAAAGCAAAAATACTGTCAAAATCAAAACGATAGATTTTTTCATACTAGCACCTCCGATTATTCTATTTACTTAAATTATAAACCAACTTCTTAAAAGAAACTTAAAAGCTTGAATTTTCAGTTTTGTTGTTTCTATTGTTTTCTACTACCTGGTTTTACTAATTGTAAACCTTGGATACATAAAGGACAGTTTTCTGAGGAGTAGGTAGCAGCTTGTATCTTAACTAGAGATATGATTTCTCTGTTTTCTAAAACAATTTTATCAGATCTATTGACGATACAGGCGAATGAAGTCACGTATCCTCCGTTACTTTCAACCAATTTTGCAACTTCCAGTGTGGATTTTCCTGTAGTTATTACATCTTCTACTATTAGTATTTTGCTGTTATTATTGATGACCTGATCTCTACGTAAACTCATGTTTCCCATTTCATCTCTCTCTGCGAATAAAAATGGTACTTTTAAAGCTCTCGCCACTTCGTATCCTATGATAATTCCTCCCAATGCGGGGGAAACAACGTAGTCTATTTTTGAGGCTACTTTATCAGCAATTAATTTGCCAAGAAGTTCCGAATACTCTGGATATTTAAGAACTTTTGCACATTGAATATATGTGTCTGAATGTAATCCGGAAGATAATAAAAAGTGCCCCTTTAAAAAGGCCCCGGTGTCTTGCAGTATTTTTAATACTTTAGTTTCATCATTTTTTGTGTTATCTATCATTAAGATTTTTACCTCCTGGTATCTCTATTTTATATACTCTAAAATTATGTTAGCGCCCCTTTGCCCGATCGTTAAGGGGAACCCCCTTAAAAACCCCAAATCAAGGTCAAATCATTTAAAAACATTGTTTGCATACTGCAGCAAACCCCCACCCAATTTTTATTTCTAAAGAATTTATCTCTATTTTAAAAATTCGAAAATCTTATCATAAAATTTATTTTTATTGTAAATGCATTCAAATAACTCATGTTTACCTTTGGAAAAAGAAATTTTGGAAATGTTTGAATTCTTTATCTTCTTATACTCTTCGATGTTGACTATTTTATCTTCCTCTCCAAAAAGCAACAATGTGGGAATATCAACCTTTTCGATTTCATTCAATGCAATATCAGCTTCGTCAAACATTTGTCGAGCAGTTCGAACGGTTATTTTATCGTGTACCAGGGGATCTTTTTCATAAAATTCACAAGCTTTTTCATCCGTCGATAGATCATAAGGATTTATCCGATTTGAAAAAGACAAAGTAGGAAATATTGAGAAAAGGTTTAAAAGCCAACTCAATTGTTTAATATCACCCAAGGCAGGAGAAGAAAGTATTAGTTTTTTCGGTTTTTTCTCTGTTATTTCAACAAATCTTGTGGCGATCAACCCACCAAGAGAGTGTCCGAATAGAATATATTCTTCTTGAACATAATTTTCCAAAAAAGAATAAACTTCGTAAAAATTCTCTATATCACCTTTTTTCCCCGAAGTATAACCGTGCCCGGGAAGATCAAAGGTATACACAGCAATCCCTTTTTCATTTAATTGCTTAATGAAATTCACGTATCTTCCAGAATATTCTCCGAGACCATGAATCAGATATAAAGTTTTATAGTTATAGGTGTTTGGCATGTAGTATCTATGATATATTTTCATAAACAAATTATATCACAGTTCACAAAGCTTTTTGATTTTCTATCGCTTCCATTATTTCATCATTAGTTTTATGCTTTCGTAATAAACTCAAGATGAATTCCAAGGCTTCTTTTGGGGACATATCGTTAATGAACTTTCTTAGAATGATTGTATTTTTCATCTCATCAGGACTATATAACAATTCTTCTTTTCGGGTACCCGATAATTTTAAGTTTATGGCAGGAAATATTCTCTCATTAGACATTTCTCTAGCTAACACCAGTTCCATATTTCCTGTACCTTTAAATTCTTCAAATATCACTTCATCCATTTTCGATCCTGTTTCTATTAATGCAGTGGCTAAAATAGTAAGACTACCGCCTTCTCTAATCTTTCTTGCAGCACCAAAAAATTTCTTTGGGAAAATTACAGCGGCAGGGTCAAGACCTCCACTCAGCAATTTCCCACTGGATGGTACATAAAGGTTGTATTCACGTGCAACTCTCGTCAAACTATCAACAAGGACAACTACATCGTGGCCAAACTCAACCAACCTCTTAAAATGTTCCAAAGCCATTTCTGCGATTCTTATTTGATTTTCTGGGTCCATATCGAACGGTGCTGCTATGACGTTAGCATCTACTGTATCACGGATATCCGTTACCTCTTCAGGTCGTTCGTCTATTAAAAGTATGTACCTTCTAGTATCGGGGTAATTTTCAGCAATGGAGTTAGCAATATCTTTTAACAGCGTGGTTTTACCAGCCTTAGGGGGAGCAACTATTAAACCTCTTTGCCCAAAACCTATAGGAGAGAATAGATCAATAATTCTGGAACTGTATGGTGCGTTTTTATGTTCCAAAACCATTCTGGTTTTGGGATACTCGGGAGTCAAATTTTCGAAAGAGACTCTATCCCGAGCGTTTTCGGGAGGTAAAGAATTTACCGCTTCTACTCTTAATAAGGCAAAAAATCTTTCACCTTCTTTTGGAGGTCTTATTTGACCAGCTATTATGTCTCCCGTGAAAAGGTTGAATTTTCTAATCTGTGATTGAGAAACATATATATCATCGGTTCCAGGCAACAACGAGTTGTCTACGCTTCTCAAGAAACCGTAACCATCCGGCAATACTTCCAAAATTCCTTCATAGAAGAAGTATCCGATTGATTCAGTTTGCTTTCTTAAAATAGCAAACTTTAATTCGCTTTTTGTCATCTTGGAATAATTTGATATTTCGAGTTTACGAGCTAATTCGTATAATTCTTTTCTGGTCATTTCGTTTAATTTAGCCATATTAATTTCAATGGCTTGGATATTATCCCTACTTTGTTTCTTTGATACTAAATTGTTAGTATTTTCATCCATGTGAATCCTCCTTATTACCTTTAGTTTTGGCTGTGCTATTTAACCGTTTTAAAAGTAGATTTTTTCTTTTTTTAGCGCCGATCGTTAAGGGGAACCCCCTTAAAAACCCCAAATCAAGGTCACAATCATTTAAAAACATTTTTTGCACACTGCAGCAAACGCAGCCTACCCTTCTAAGGAAAGTAGTTTTACCCTTTCATTGCGAAGCTCAACCCACAAATTATCCTTTATAAATGTAGGCATTTGACTTCTAGAGTAAGAATATAACATACAGATCATAATATATTAATGAATTTTGTGTGGATACCACAACATAAGAATGAAGTAATCCCTCAAAAGCAAAAAGGGTTAAAATCAAAAATAGTATTGTGAGGAGAACAATAAACGTTCTTGGGAGAATCTAAAAGAAGTTCAATCGTAATTCAGAAAATATAATATAAAAAATTATCAAACACGATAAAACTTTTTAAAAGCCAAGCAATTTATTTTAAGACATTAAGAATCGACTTTGAAAGAAGTTACGCCTGGAGCTAAGACTTTGCTTTCGGTACCTCGATTTTCAAGTAGGTTTCCATGTTTATCTAAAAGTATTTCCCCATCAAAATTTTCTTTGAGGGCATATTCTAAAGATATGAGCCCTATTTCCAATTGTTCTTTTTCAGGTTCCTTGGTAGTAATTTTTTGAAGCAACAAACCCGGATAGGCAAGAATTTTTCCTATTTTTGTGTCGATGATTTTTGCGGTGAACCTTTGAAATTCGTAAGCTAAGCCTGCAACTAATGGAAGAAGCACTATTCTAGATATTACTTTCTGTAAAGTTGAATTGAAGCCTAATCCTCCCGTTATGGCAAAAACAATAATCGAAGCAAAAACTGTAATTATCAAGAAACTAGTACCACATCGAGGATGTAAAGTTGTGTATTTTCGGGCGTATTTGACCTCTAAAGGTTCGTTGTTTTCGTAGGTATATACACTTTTGTGTTCGGCTCCGTGGTACTGAAAAACCCTTTTTATATCTTTCATGAAAGAAATACCCCAGATGTAGGCGACAACCAAAAACGCTCTTATAAAACCTTCAACAAATGCAAACCAAAATTCAGATTTAATATTGAAAGGTCTGGTTAAAAATACAGGTAAAACACCAAACCCTAATGTTGCAACTGCAACCGCAAGCAATATGGCGATAACCATATCTTTTGTAGTTAATTCTTCATCTTCTTCTCCAGATACTTTAGCCGAATAAGATAATGCGTTCATACCAATTATCATTGAATGTAGCAATACAAAAAAACCTCTTATAATGGGTATTTTTTCCCAAATTCCCCATGAGTTATCCTTTAATCTTTTAACTGCAATACTTCCGTCTTTTCTTTTTACCGCGACTACGGTATTTATTCCTTTCATCATTACGCCTTCGATAACCGCTTGTCCACCTACTGTTTTAGGTTTTGGTTTCACTAGATTGGATCCTCCTTAAAATTTCTTCTGCAACACCTTGTTCAGTGACTACATAGTAAAATTTTATAGCCTCTTTGTCTATTCCATTGTTCTTATTAAGCACTTGAGACGCCTTTCTTCTCAATTTGTACCTTTCATCATTATTCAATTTTGTAATGTCTTTTATTATATCAAAAAGGTGCGTGTTTTGTGAACACGCTTCAATGATTTCCAATATTGCTTTCTCATTTTCATTCATTTTTACTGTTGAGAATATTCTTCTGGGGAAATACTTTCAGAAACCCTTGCAACGACTTTAAACTTAATACCAGTTCTTTTTTCTGAACCTACTTCAACCTCCACAAAACCAGGGATAACGTATATCTCCTTGCCTTTAGCCTCGATAAATCTCTTTGCAATGGCAATAGCCTTCACTGCTTGATTAACCGCTCCAGCTCCAATAGCTTGTAGCTCAACCTCGTCTGTTTTTGACAGAACTCCTGCTATAGCTCCAGCAACTTTGTTCGGTGCAGATGAATGACTGACTTTCAACACTTCCATGTCTTGGCTCCTCCTTTGTGGACAGGCTATATATATTTATTCTATCATAAATTTTAATAATGTCAAAGAAAAAATTGAAAAAAGAATATCTAAATGATATAATTAAAAAGAAACAGCCTCACGGCAAGTAATGAAGTTAATATTTACTGCATTATTTTAAGGGAAAACGGTGAAAATCCGTTACGGTCGCGCCACCGTAATCGGGGACGAAACTTACAAAAAGCCACTGGAGAGATCCGGGAAGGCGTAAGGAGTAGAGTGATCCGAAAGTCGGGAGACCTGAATAATGCTGTTTTTTCTATCTCTTCGCGCCAAAGAGATAGAAAAAATGTTTAAATGGCGCTAATTTATACAAGGAGGCCATTTGGTATGAGGAAGGTGTTATTTACTTTTTTTACAGTTTTGTTGTCGGTTGTTTTGAGCGCTGAGTATTTATTGGTGGACGACCTTGGAAGATTAGTTCCTTTTGAAGAGGAGGTCAACAGGGTTATTTCCGCCGCACCAGCTGTATCTGATTACATCAAATATCTAGGTTTAGAGGACAAAGTTGTGGGCGTTACAGATTGGGATATTAACATTGATGCCGAGAAAATTGGTAATTTAGTACCTTTAAACCTGGAGAAAATAGTTTCTTTAAGTCCTGATGTTGTATTTTTAACCGGAGGATTTCAAGAGCCTGAGATTAGTAGGTTGGAAAGGTACAATATTAAATCGTTGGTGATTAATCCAGTGAGTTTCAACGATATTTACAGGGAAATTGTATTAATTGGCAGTATTTTGGGGGAAAGAGAAAAAGCCCAGGCTCTTTCAAATGAACTGAGGCAAAGTGTTTTAAATATTGCCAAAAACTCTTTCACTTGGAAAGATAAACCAAAAGTTTTATATTTAATGGTTCAAAATAATGTATCTGAAATTTGGACAGCAGGAACCGGTTCATATATAAATGAGTTAATTGCCTACGCTGGAGGATTAAATTTAGCCGCTCCATATACTGGGAACAATGGTTTTTTACTGGTTGGACCTGAATTCGTCGTTGCTCAAAATCCTGATATAATAATTGTTTCCTCGTATTATGAAGGCGACGAAACCTCTAAAAATACTATCTTAAATGCCGAACAGTTTAAAAACGTAAAAGCTGTTAAAGAAGGAAAAATAGTAATGGTCGATGGTAACAAAATGCATCAAGCTTCTCCATCATTGATCGATATACTTGAACAATTATACGAGTATTTTGGTGAAAATAGATGAAACAGATCAAAAAACGAGGGGAGTTCCCCCTTGTTTTATTTCTCATAATCTCGAGCTTTTTATTAATTTTACTTTTCACATCCTTTGGGAGTGTCAAGGTTCCCGTTAAAGACATTTTCACCTCTTTAATAGCTAAAAACAACAACGATATTTACAACAATTTGATTTTAAACATAAGGCTTCCAAGAGTGGTTGGAAGTTTTCTTGTTGGAAGCATATTAGCAGTTTCCGGGAATGTTTTACAATTGGTAGTACAAAATCCCCTCGCAGATCCATACATTTTAGGAATCTCGTCAGGGGCAAGCTTTGGTGCTGTGTTATACACCGCGTTGAGCAGTATTTATGGTCTTTCTCTTTTTCTCGGACTGGAAACTTTTTCTTTTCTTTTTGGTATCTTAGCGACATTTATTGTTTTAATATTGGCTCGACAGGGTAAAAAACTCCCTGTTTTATCTCTAATACTAAGCGGGGTGATAATTAGTTTTTTGTTTAATTCTTTTACAACACTTTTTACCGTGATGTATTGGGGAAACTTAATTCACGTCAATACATGGTTGATGGGAAGTACAGCAGATTTAATTTGGAGCGACAATTTTAAATTTATTTTTACACTTATCTTTCAATTTATTTTAGTTTTATTATTTTCTAAACAACTGAACGTCCTTTCTATGGGGGATGACATGGCTGTATTCTCAGGGATAAACCCCGATAGATTGAAGCTTTTTTTGATTGTAATAAACGTTTTTGCAGTATCTTTTACTGTGTCGCAGGTAGGAATAATTGGTTTTGTAGGACTTATTATCCCTCATATAGTTCGAATGATTAAAGGGCCGTACTCGTTTGTTTCAAATTTGTATTCACTCTTCATTGGAGGAATGTTTTTAATGTCTGCCGATTTTGTTTCCAGAACACTATTTGCTCCAACAGAACTTCCTATCGGTGTAGTGACCTCAATAGTAGGTGCTCCAATTTTCATTTTTGTAATGAGGAGAAAAGAGAAAATATGATAACATTTAACAACGTCCGTTTCACTTATGGAAATGGCTTTTTTTTGAAAATCGATGATTTAAAAATAATAAAAGGAGATATTATTTCTATAATTGGTCCCAATGGAGCGGGTAAAAGTACTCTGATCAAGATTCTTTCAGGGATCATCAGAAATTACAAAGGAGAAATAATACTAAACGATAGTGAATTAAAGAATTATTCTAACAAAGAACTATCTAAGAAGGTAGCAGTTGTACCCCAAGAATTCAACACCGCTTTCGATTACGATTTGGAAAGTATCGTTTCAACGTCAAGAATACCTTTCTCAAAGAGAATAAGCTTTTTTGAATCCGAACAGGACAAGAGGATTATCGATGAAGCCCTTCAAACTGTTGGACTAATAAATTATAAGAACAAGCCATTTTCATCTATGTCTGGAGGAGAAAAGCAAAAAGTTATGATAGCTCGAGCAATTGCCCAAAGAACTCCCATATTGCTTTTGGATGAATTCTCTTCGCATTTAGACCCAGGTTATACCCAAAGTCTTTTGAAATTAGTTAAGGAAATGGTCACCAAAGAAAAGAAAACGGTCCTAGCAGTATTTCATGATGTGAACAATGCTGCATTATTCTCCGATAAAATAATCATTATGAAGGATGGAACTGTTAAATATTCAGGTACACCGGCGGAGGTGTTAACTGAATCCATCATGGGGGAAATCTTTGAAATGGATGCTTATATTATAAAACATCCGATAAAAAAAGTCCCTCAAATTTTATTCAAATAAGGTGTGAAAAATGGCTACTATCGACGTAATCGGTGGGATTTTTTTAGACATTTATATACTTAAAAATGATGGTTTTCACAATTCTGAAATTTTACAACTTCCGGGAGGATCGGCACTAAATGTGGCTATCGGTCTTTCTCAATTAGGCCATAATGTGAGGATGTTCGGTAATGTGGGAAAAGATTTCGTTGGAGAGTACTTGTTGGAAAAACTATCCTTTCATTCTGTTAATGTTGAATGGATAAAGATGGTTGATAAAAACACTGCTACTTTTATTACATTAAATGAAAAACCAATTGCAATAGATAGAAGAATAAATGATTTAGATTTGTTTATACCAAAGAATAAATCAGAGTATCTCTTCATCACTACCGAAACTAATGAACGAATAATAAACAGCGATATTTTTCTGAATTACAAAAAAATCTTTTTTGATATAGGTCCCAGGCCAAAGTTAATAGATAAAAGGTGTGAAAATGTGTTTTTTATTGGTAACGAAAAAGAGTGTGAAAATTTTCTGTTTACCTGTGATGTTGTGAAGATGGGAGAAAAAGGGGCCAAATGGGGTGAAAAAATAGTAGCATTATCTGGCCAAAAGGCTTCATATGAAATCGGTATGGGTGACGTGTTTGATACAGTCTTAATAGACGGAATTTTGAATAATTTAGAGAAAGAACAAATTCTACAAAATGCCGTGGACGCTACTCAGAAAATCTCAGAATACTTAGGAGCTTACAACAAAATTATCAATATGAAGTTTAAATAATAATATTATTGACTTTTAGATGCTAAAGCTTCCTTCTTCTCACCGTATTCTATCACGTCTTTTAACGTAATTTTAGATAGTTCATTGAATATTGCATTTTGTACCCTTTTCCAGACAAATTCGACAGGACAATTTTTTTGATTTTCACATTCACCCTCGGAAATACAATCATACGAGTTCAACGGCACTTCTAAGACCTCTACAATTTCCGAAAGGACGATTTCTTCAGGTGCTTTTGTAAAATAAAACCCTCCAAATTTACCTTTTTCCGAAGAAACTATATTGGCTTTTTTTAACTCGGCAAATATCTTTGCCAAAAATTCTTGAGAAATACCAGAACTTTCAGCAATCTTCGCTATTGAGATTTTGTTGTTTTTCTCATCTTCGTTTCTGTTTTGAAGTTTATACATTTCATACAAACCACGTATGGCATAACAACTTTTTACTGTTAACGACATTAAACTCCTCCGCCTTTATTTTTTTTATAGTCCCTTGAAGAATTCTAAGACCCTTTTAAGCACCCCTTCGCCCCGCTCCCCACCCATAAGGAAAAGGTTTTATTATTTTGACCCAAACCCAGAAAATCATAGGAGTCTTTACCTTTTCGCTCCTCTATCTGCTCTAACAGAAAACGGCATTCTTTTCACAATCATCGGTATAAATAACAGTTGAAGAATTATACCTGGAATCCCGAACACATAACTCATCAAAATTGAAGTTAAAGGACTAAGGTTTATGTTAAGTATTAGTCCTATGGTGTAATAAGCTATCATATATACACCTCTACCTATCAACATTGATACTATAAGATTAAAATATATGTTTTTCTTATTTAAAAGTCCTGATATAAAACCGTAGGTTGCAACTTCTATAGTCATAAATATAAAAACAGGGAATGGTGGCATACCAAAAAGCAAGAAATTTAAAACAGGCATTAAAGCCCCTACAAGTAATCCAATCGTTGCCCCTTCCATGATACCAGCCATTAAAGCAACAAAATGCAACGGTAAGATTATAGTTCCCAGCATTGGATTACCGATGCTATGAACCAAAAAGGAAAAAACAACAACTCCCAACGCTATATACACAGGTGATCTTGCAACTCTTCTTAGAGTTGTCTGGTGAGCGGTAGCATTCTCCATGTAAATCACCTCCATTTTGATATATGGATCTAAACTGTAATTAAATTTTTGAATGTATAACTGTTTTGTTTTGAATACGGTACTACTTTAAATAAATCCATGTTGAAACAAAATTCCAGATCATCTTTGAGCCCAAGATTTTTAAGCCTTTTGGCATGATCGGAATTCATGACATAACTTCTCTTGCTTTTAGTTAAATTTAAAGATATCTTCGCGCCATCATTTAAGTTGTAAGTATGTTTTTCCATGATTTTTTGAACAAACAATCCAGCCAGATATGAATCTTCTAAAGAAACGACCCCATTGGTGCCAGAGCAAACTATGCCAATATTTTGAAAATCTTTTTGTACTATGAAATCCACTACAGAAGAGAAATTCAGCAATGAAAGCGCAATTGTATCTCCAAGTTCGTTTATTTTTTTCATAGCTTTAGATCCGTTGGAAGTAGTTAGTACAATTGATTTTCTCCTTATTTTATCAGAATTATTTAAAAATTCCAAAGGAGAATTGCCAAAATCAAAACCTTCTAACTTTATGGCTCCTCTTTCGCCTGCGAGTAAATATCCCATATTTTTCAATTCTTTTGCCACGCTGATGTCGTCCGTTACAAAAATTTCTTCTGCACCACAATGGACTAACGCAGATATACTAGAAGTAGCCCTTAAAAGATCGATAAGGATATAGATCTGATGATTTTTTATATTCTCATTAGGTAGAAAATAGACATTCATTTCTCGCTCAAAAAGACTTTCTTCTGTTATCTTAATCGATCTCCTTTTCTTCTGGAGTGAGATAGGTTTCTAGCCCATAATATTCGAGATGCCACGTTTCGTTTAAAGAAGCTAAAATGTATCTATAATCTCCTTCATATATAACGTGTGAAACAGATGTATTGTCAACTCTAAAAGAGGTATGTTGATTAAGTGGAATATTAAGAATCCAGGAAATAATAGTCCTAATAGCTAAACCATGTGCAACCACGACTATTTTATCCTCTAAGTTATGCTCTTTAACAATTCTTTTTATAGCCCTTACAGCCCTTCTTTGAACATCACCTAAAGCCTCAACACCATCCACCACTGCCCAGATATCCTTATGCCAATACTCTAATTGCTCTTTGTAATTAAGAAGTATCTCTTCTAACTTTTTCCCATCCCAATTCCCTATATCGCATTCACTCAAATCAGGATCTTTTTTTATTTGCAAATTATGGTACTGATTTATGATTTCTGCCGTTTTAATAGCCCTTTGTAGAACAGATGTATACATTCCATCTATTTCCATATTTTTGAATCTTTCTGCGGTTGCCTTAGCCTGACTAATTCCTTCTTCATCAAGTTCTACGTCTCTTTGACCTTGCCAAATTCCCATTTTGTTCCAAAGTGTGGCTCCATGTCTTACTAAATAAATATCCAAAACTAGTACACCTCCAATTATTCCCATTCAATTGTAGCAGGGGGTTTTGATGAAATATCGTAAACCACTCTGGTAATTGCTTCAACTTCGTTGGTTATTCTACTGGAAACCAAGTCCAAAATTTCAAATGGAATTTTAGACCAATCTGCGGTCATACCTTCCACACTATCAACAGATCTTAAAGCTGCTACATAACCATAACTCCTTTTATCACCAGTTATACCTACCGTTTTTACCGGTATTAAAACAGCGAAAGCTTGCCATACCTTATCGTACCAACCTGTTTCTTTAAGAGTTTTTATAAAAATACTATCTACCTTTTTTAAAATTGTTAATTTTTCTTCGTTTATTTCTCCAATGATTCGAATCGCCAATCCAGGACCTGGAAATGGATGCCTGTACAATATCTCTCTTGGGAGACCTAAGATTTCTCCAACGCTTCTAACTTCGTCTTTGAATAGCTCTTTAAGTGGTTCAACTATTTTTAAATCTATATCCTCTGGAAGTCCTCCCACGTTGTGATGACTCTTTATTTTGAATGTCTTTTTCCCGGATTTTGCACTTTCTATGACATCTGAATATATTGTTCCTTGTATTAAATACTCGCAGTCTTTTTCTTTTTTGGCCTCTTGCTCAAAAACCCTTATAAACTCTTCACCTATAATCTTACGTTTTTGTTCAGGATCTGTAACCCTTTTTAATTTGCTTAAAAATCGCTCCTGGGCATCTACAGTTGTCAAATTCAAACCCATATAATCTCTGAACGTACTTTCAACTTCTTCAACCTCGTTCATTCTCAAAAGGCCATGGTTTACAAAGATGGCTTTCAGGTTATTGCCTATAGCCTTATGGGTTAGTACAGCCGCAACTGATGAATCTACTCCCCCTGATAAAGCTATAATTGCTTTTTTATCACCGATAGTATCTCTTATTTCCTTTATCTTATTTTCAACAAAATCCATCAAAGTCCATGAACCTTTCAACCCACATATGCCGTGAATGAAATTTTTTAATATATCAGCTCCAAATTCAGTATGTCTAACTTCGGGGTGAAATTGGATGCAGTATATATTTTCTGATTCGTTTTCAAAAGAAGAGATGATATTGTTTGAGGTGAGAGAAGTAATTTTAAATTTCTCGGGAACTTTAGTTACCATATCCTTGTGGCTCATCCAAACGTTAAACGTACTGGGAATCTTTTTAAACAAGAGGGATTGATCGGTTATGTTAATCTTCGTTTTTCCATACTCAGCTATACCTCTTTGTTCAACCTTCCCGCCAAGTTTCTTCGCTATAAGTTGCATTCCATAACAAATACCTAAAATAGGTAGTTCAGCGTTCAAAATTTCATCTGATATATCGGGTGCATCGATATCATAAACGCTGTCTGGTCCACCGGATAAGATTATGCCTTTCACATTGCTAAGGGATATATTATCGTCATATTGAATTACTTCTGAAAATACCCCCAGATCTCTAATCCTTTTTGCGAGAAGCTGAGTGTACTGAGAACCATAATCGATAACAAGAATCTTTTCCATCTAGGAACCTCCGAAATTGATATATTTTAATTATAAACCAACACAATCATGAAATTATAACCTTTTGCTTTTTATCAGGTTCATATGAAGATAAATCCCTGTTTTTGAATAATAGGGTGTAAATATTACTTGCTAAAAAATCGTATTCAATCTGATTTAAATAAATTTCAGGAATACTTTGATACCTTTTTTTGCTTGATAATAACTTGTCGTTTAATCTATTATATGTTTTTCTGTATGTCGATGGGGTAGTAATAATTGGATAAGCAGAAAGATTTTTCATTTTACCCAGCAACTCTTGACCCTTCTTTGTGAAGGCTAAAACCCTTAAATATTGTGGTCCATGACTGTTGTATAATTTTACATCTTTCTCTTTTAAATCAAAAAAAATCTTTAAAAGAGTCCTTTTCACCCTTGTCAACGTAAACCTTTTCGTCTTGACGTTGTCTACTAATTCTGTGAGGTTGGAACTTATTTTGGAAAATTTTGAGTATCTAGTCTCTAATCCTTCTTTTACACCGTCTATTTGCATTAACTCTTCTTTTTTCATCATTCGCAGCTTGGCTAAAATCATATCTCTCATATTTTCAAACATGATTGGAGCCTTACCTTTTTCAATCTCCCTAAGTAGAACTTCATATGAAAGGGATGGAACCCCCTGTTTAACTTTGTTCATCTCATTTTTTTCTATAAGATTTCGTATTGCAGTGGCGCTGGAAATTTCACCTGTGAATTCTTTTTGATTGTATCCCGCCTTTATTCTTTGAATAGTATGTGGAACTATCTTTGAATCATATAATTTTAAAGCATTTAAATACTCTACACCTAAGATATCGTTTGATTGTTCTAATATATCTATTACATTGTGTTCGTAATTTGAAGATTCTAAATATTCAACTAAAGCAAATTTTCGAGCGTTTGGAAATGATAAACCTTTTTTTAAATTCTTGTTTAATAACTTTTTAAAAGTTTTGGGTTGCTCGTATAAAATGGTCGATATTTTATCCAAAACTTCTAAATTACTCGATTCACTACCAAAAACAATATCTGTAACAACGTTAGTTCTCTCTAATATTCCTATAGCCCCTGTAGCAAAGCCGCTTGCATCTTGTATACAATAGACAAAAGGCAATTCGAAGACAATGTCTACTCCCATATTTATTGCAACTTCAGCTCGAGAAAACTTATCCAAGATTGCAGGTTCTCCTCTTTGGACAAAATTCCCGCTCATTACAGCGATTGTATAATCAGGGTTAATTAAAGTTTTAGCTTCTCTCAAATGATGAAGGTGTCCATTATGAAAGGGATTGTATTCAACAACTACACCTAAAACTTTCAAAATTGGTCTCCTTATGTAAAATATTGCCTTTTATATTTATTATACCAGATTTGTGTACGTCATTTGCATGCATCCTTTGCTTCGCAAACGAGAATAAGGATGCTGTTTCAAAAGCATTACAAAAAAACGTTTTGCACAGAGCGGCAAAATTAATTAAGTATTTAATGAATTATAATCTAAATATGTTAAAATTATAAAAAGCAAATTAATAGATATATTTAAAAAAGGAGTAGAAAGGCTTGTGAATATTTTACTTTCAAATGATGATGGAATAATGTCTCCAGGTATTATCACACTAAAAACTTATCTCCAGCAAAAGCATGATGTTTACGTTGTCGCTCCCGACATCGAAAGAAGTGCAACAGGGCATGGAATTACAGTGAGAAACCCTCTTTGGGCTAAAAAAGTTAAGTTTGGAGATACTTTCTTTGGTCACGCAGTGAATGGAACACCTGCCGATTGTGTTAAAATTGGATTAGACGCGATATATAAAGACATACATTTCGACGTGGTAATCTCCGGTATAAATAGGGGAGCCAATCTTGGAACAGATGTCCTTTATTCTGGTACCGTTTCTGCGGCGTTGGAAGGCGCTGTTGGTGGTTATCCTTCTATCGCTGTTTCATGTGTTGACTTTTCCAATCCTAACTTTGAAGATGGAGCAAAGGTTGTTTTGAACATATTGGAAAAATTAGATTTGAACAATTGGCCAGAATTTACTACATTAAATGTCAATATCCCAAAAATCCCTTACGATGAAATGAAGGGGATAAAAATTACCAAGCAGAGTAGAAGAAGATACCAAGATTACTTTGAAGAAAGAAAAGATCCTTTTGGGAATTCTTATTATTGGATGTTGGGAAATATCATAGAAGATGATAACGATGACAATTCAGATTACAACGTAATAAATCAAGGTTATGTTGCTGTAACGCCTTTAAGTGTTTTCATGACAAAATATGATTTTATAGATGAATTAAAATCATGGTTGGAGGTTTAAAAAGATGGAAATTAGAATTATTGGAGACCCTGTTTTAAGAAAAAGGGCAAAAAAAGTGGAAAATTTCGATGACAATTTAAAAGATGTCATTGATGAGATGTTTTCTACAATGTATCTATACGATGGAGTTGGTTTAGCTGCACCTCAAGTGGGAATATCTTTGAGGTTTTTCATCATGGATTCTCGGGAAGAAAATGAAAAGGGCAAAAAAGTTGTTATTAATCCCGAAATAATAGAGTTCTTAGGAGAAGAGGTTAGCTTTGAAGAAGGATGCCTAAGCATTCCTGATATATTTGAAGATGTTGTTAGACCTGAAGGTGTGAGGGTACGCTATCAAGATTTAAGCGGAAACATCATTGAGGAAGAACTTCATGGATATCAGGCAAGAATATTCCAACATGAAACAGATCATCTTGATGGAATTTTATTCACTGACAAATTGCCCATTGTAAAGAAGGCCCTGTTAAAAAAGGAACTAAACAAAATAATAGAAAAAGGTAAAAAGCGTGCATTAGAGTTAGGTGAAGCTGTAAAAAGATGACAAATAGTAGAAATTTTAAAATTATTTTCATGGGTACACCTGATTTCGGTGCCGAAGTTTTAGAAGAATTAATAAATAACAATTTTAATGTTGTTGGAGTATTTTCCCAGCCTGACAGACCTAAAGGGCGGGGAAAAAAGCTTAAACCAACACCAGTTAAGGAAGTTGCCTTAAAATATAATGTTCCCGTATTTCAACCAAAAAGTGTTAATAAGGGAGAAGGGTTTGACTTTTTGAAAGAGCTGAATCCTGATATTATTATCACAGCTGCTTTTGGAAAAATATTGCGGAAAAATGTTTTAAAACTTCCACCAAAAGGGTGTTGGAATGTACATGCTTCTCTATTGCCCAAATATCGGGGAGCAGCTCCAATTCAACGAGCTATAGAAAATGGAGAAAATGAAACAGGAATCACTATTTTCAAGATGGTAGAAGCTCTGGATGCGGGAGATATCGCCATTCAAAAAAGGATTTCTATTGAAATAAACGACAATTATGGCGTAGTTTATGAAAAACTATTATTACTTGCCAAAGAGACTGTTTTAGAGTTTTTAAACTCATTCGATCAGTTAACTTTGAAACCACAAAATGAAGAAGAAGCCTCATATGCAGAAAAAATTACAAAAGGAGATCTCATAGTAGATTTTAATAATGATACTATAAAGGTTCATAACAAGATTAGAGCTTACGATCCATACCCTGGAGTAAGAAGCGTATACGGAAAAGAAGAGGTAAAGATATTTGGTTCGGAATTTTCTCCTGATTTGTTGTCAACAGAAAATAAAGAAGAACCAGGAACAATAATTGATATTGAAAAAGACGGAATACTTGTAAAGTGTAGAGACGGGGCTGTAAAGATAAAAGAGATACAATTCCCTGGCAAAAAAAAGATAACCACAATAGATGCCATCAACGGGAAAAAGCTAAAAGTATCGACACATTTTAGCCTCTATTAAAGAAAAGCTTTTCAACGTTGCTTTTTGTTATCTCTTTTAAAGTTTCAACATCTATCCCTTTTATTTCTGATATTTTTTCATAAACATACTTTACGTATGTCGGGTTGTTCCTTTTTCCCCTGTAAGGCACCGGAGGTAAAAATGGCGAATCTGTTTCAGGTAAAATTCTATCAACAGGTGTTTTTTCAACCACTTCTCTTAATTTATTATTTTTTGGATAAGTAATCGGACCATCAAAACCTAAATATAATCCTAAATCCAAAAATTTCTGTGCTGTTTCCCAATCACTTGAAAAACAATGAACTACACCTTTTTTTTCTGGCAATTCTTTTTTCTGCAAAAAATTATACGCTTCATCATATGCATCTCTAATATGAAAAACTACCGGTAAACCCATCTCTTTGGCAATATCTAATTGAGCATCCAAACTTTTATACTGGTCTTGCTTATTCGTTTCCCAATGAAAATCCAATCCGATTTCTCCAACTGCAACTATCTTGGGCCTTCCTGCAAGTTCTTTTATTTCATCCAAATCCGTTTCCTTTAAATCCAGGCTTTCAGTGGGATGTATTCCAACAGCTCCAAATATTTTTTCCTCATCTTTTATAAAATCAACAACCCTTTTTGACGACTCTACATTTATACCAATTTCTATCAACAGATCTAGCTCTTCATTTGCTTTTTTCAACATCTTTTTTCTATCTTCATCAAACTGTTTGAGTAATAAGTGGCAATGAGTATCAATAAAATTCAATTTGTTTACTCCTTTCTCACAATAGACTGCACTATCTCTTAAAATTATACAGATTGAGACCAATTTCTGAATCAAATTTTCTATCTACTGTACCCTCTATACTTTCAACTATTATTTCTGCAGTTCCACTAACTATTGCAGAATTTAAATGTCCGCCATAAGAACGAAGATCGGAATCTGAAATACTTACATGTAAATGCAAATACGTATCTTCATTCATAGTAGATATGTTACCTGTAAGATTCAATATTTCAAAATCTCCTTTAAACTCTTTTGAATAGTATTTCTTCTCATGCGTATTGAACAAACCAATTGTTATAGCATTCGTTGAACCTAAGCCATATACGGTGCCTAATTTTATTGAATTTTTTGAACAAAAGTCTTTCAACATTGAAACTATTTCTTCTCCCTTATCTAATCTAACTATGTATTTACTACCAAATTTAGCAAAATCCATTCGATACTCCCCCTTCAATTAGATTATAAAAATCATACCACACATTTGTTATGATGGCTTTAAGCGAAAGAAAAACATTATAAGTGGGCTTTATTAATTTATAATTAATGATTTATATGGTAAAATAATAAAAGACAGTTTAAGATTATCTCAGGCTACCGAGCGAAGGGCCAATTGTGGGTGGGGAGCGGGGCAAAGTGGTAACAGAATCTTTTCCTTAATGGGCAGGGGAGCGGGTTAAAAGGGTGACAGAAACCCTTCCTTAGATGGGTGGGGAGCGGGGCGAAGGGGCGCTAATAAAAGAAAGATTTTGCTTTTAAAAAGGTCGCAGGTCGAAAGGAGAAGAAGATGAAAAAAACCTTTGTTTTTGATTTGGATGGAACTCTTTTAAATTCCGATGTAAGAATTTCGCCAAAAACATACCAAACTTTGAAAAGATTAAAAGAAGAGGGCCATCTTATAATAATAGCAAGTGGAAGAATGTACGCTTCAACTATGTACGTAGTTGAAAATTTTCTCCCTTTTTTGAAAGGGAATGTGATTATTTCCTCATACAACGGAGGATATATAGTCGACCACAATGGAAAAGTAGTTTTTGAAAAAGGTGTTTCAAAGGAAAGTGCTGTTAAGTGTATAAGATTTCTTAGAGGCCTTAATATCCACAGGCACATCTATATAAACGATAAACTTATTTCGGAAATGGACGATAAAGAGATTAGAGATTACTCTAAACATTCATTTGTTGATTATGTGCTAGTGGATGATTTAATAGATGAAATACAAAATTCGTCTCACCCAACATTAAAAATATTAGCAATTGGAGAGCCAGAGAAAATAGACCTCGTTAAAAAATTGGCGGAGAAAGAGTTCCTAGGAGAGTTTAACCTCATGAAATCTTGGGATACTTACTTGGACTTTATTCCTGACGGTGTCTCCAAGGGAAATAGCTTGAAGATAATTTCAAAAATGTACAATTTAGATCCCAATACTTTATACGTTTTTGGTGATTCCGAAAACGATATAGACATGCTTGAATTAACAAAAAATAGTTTTGCCATGGGAAACGCCACAGAAGACGTAAAAAAAGTAGCAAATTACCTGATACCAAGTAACGATGAGGATGGTGTGGCATATGCCATTGAAAAGATATTGTCTGACGATCTTGACAATGTTAATACTTAGCTTTACTTTTGGAAGTATATACGATATAATAAAAGAGGATGACAAGATAGTCGGAAAATTTTTTCATACTTTAACAGATATTGAAAATACTGAATTAGACCCAAATTATATAGTGGGGTATTTGTTGAATTTAAATGAGATAGATCCCGAACTTTGTTATTTGGCGTTAGGAGCAGTTAGAAACTTTTCTTTAATTCAGGATTTTTCAAGAGAATTAGGTTATTACCTTAAAAACTTGGGAATTGATTTTGTTGTGTTTGGTAATTTAATGGTTTTGGAAGAAGATTCTGATGATCCTTTAAAGTACATTGGAAATTCACCTTATTTGATATCTGAAGTCCTTTATAGAATGATAAGAGGATTAGAAACAAGTGGTGTCACCCCTGTAATCATTATAACCTCCAAAGACGATAGAAATGCCACACAATCATTACTTCAAAAGAGTGGATCGTTTTATACTTATTCAGATCAAATAAAAAATGTGGATATCTTTTTTGATGGTAATAATCTTTATTTGCAGAAAAACAATCTATTTTCACTTCCGTGGAATTACGGTAAAGATACTCTCGAAGAAACAATTCAGGAAATTTTTAACAATAGCATCGTATTAACGGGATGGCGAGATGAAGGAGAAAACTTATTATATAGAAAAATAAATACTACAGATTTAAAATCGGTAACGTATTTTTCCAAATCAGTTGAAGAAAGTGCAAGGAAGGTTTTTTCTGGTGAATTATTACCTACCGGAAATAAAAATTGGTAAATGTTCTTTCATTATTTCTTAGGGGGGCTTAAATTGAAAAGTATTGGATTAGATACATCTGGAAAAATGATCATAAAAGGACCTCAAAAGGCACAAGGCACTTTGACCGTTTCCGGCTCAAAAAATGCTGTGTTGCCAATAATGGGAGCTTCTTTACTCACTGATGATGACATTGAGTTAAGGAATGTTCCAGATTTAGCCGACGTTAGAACTATGATTGAAATACTAGAAAGTGCGGGGAAAGAAATCGAACGTTTCGATGATCAACTTATAATTAAAAGCTCCGGAACTATCAATTCTGAGATCCCGTATGAACCCGTAAGAAAAATGAGGGCTTCTTTCAACGTTTACGGTCCATTAACCCTTAGAAATGGTTATGCAAAAGTTGCCCTTCCAGGTGGTTGTTCGATCGGTGCAAGACCTGTGGACTTTCATTTAGAGGGTTTAAAGAAGTTGGGTGTTGAAAGTTCTATAGAACACGGTTTCGTAACAAGTAAATTGAACAAACCCAACAACCAAATAAATATATCTCTACCGTTTCCAAGTGTTGGAGCTACAGAACACGTTTTGACCACCGCTTGCTTATTAGAAGGCGTAAAAACGACTATCACCAATTGCGCTATAGAGCCAGAAGTAACTGATTTAGTAAACTTTCTAAATAAAATGGGAGCTAAGATAACAGGCGGTGGAACCTCAATATTGAAGATTGAAGGCGTAAAAAAATTATCGGGGGTAAAATACACCATAATTCCTGACAGAATTGAAGCTGGTACATACATCATACTAGGTAAACTCGTGGGCGAAAAACTAACCATAAAAAATGTATCTGCTGAACATCTAAATAGTTTATTCTCAGTGTTTGATAATATTGGAAGCCCAATAGATTACGACGAGAAAAAAAGAGAAGTAAAAGTAGCGGAAACTCTTCTTAACACCTTGAATAGTATCAGCATGGAGACAGCTCCTTTTCCAGGCTTTCCAACAGATTTGCAGCCTCAGATCACAACATTTTTATCTTTGGTCCCAGGGAGATCTACAATAACGGAAACTGTGTTTAAAAGTAGATTTTACCATATTGACGAATTGAACAGAATGGGTGCTAAGATTAGGGTAGAAGACAACACGGCAATTATAGAAGGAGTAAACAAACTATCGGGAGCGCCTGTAGAAGCTACAGATCTTAGAGCCGCAGCAGCTTTACTTATAGCTGGACTCGTTGCAGAAGGAGAAACAATTATTTCGAATGTGGATCATATCTTTAGAGGATATGAAAACATACACGAAAAATTGGAACAAGTGGGTATAGAATTAATTTATGAAAAATAAGATTTTTTTCTAAAACTTCAAATAATAAAAAAGCTGGCTTTTTTAAAGCCAGCTTTTTGATTTATCAATTATCTTAGAATTCAAACTCAGCTTTGAGATATAGATACCAATGTAAGTCTGTTAATTCGGCGGCTCCTACTAAATTACCATCAGCATCCAAAACTTCGTTGCCAAGGTGAGCACCTGCAGACATGTAGTCGTTTAGATCATAAGTAACTTCACCCATATAAGCTAATTTGTTATCTTCAGATTCGTCTTTATTATCATAGAAATAATACACATCGGCAGCTAAAGTAACTTTTGTATCTGGTACAACATATTCAACATACCCATGTGGTTCAACAGTGATAGTTCCTTCATTAGTTAAATCTAAGAAAGAAACAGGTACCTCTACTCCTGCAACACTTAGTTCTGAAATAGCGTACTCAACGGTTGGAGTAAGATCTAAGAGATAAACAGGATCTTCTTCTAACATGTTAATTGTTAATGTATCAGTTAAGTCTACTTTTATTGGCGTTGCAAGATAGCTTAAATCTACCCCTGCTGTGATTTCTTGTGCGTCAGCCCAACTAATTGCGCCATCAACATCGTTACTATTTTCTTCTTCATATACAGTTTCTAAATTATTCTGCCATAAGAATCCAACGTGAGGTGTAACTGTTATAGTTTCCATTGCATATGGGTATTTATAAGCAGCATCTACTCTATATGCGGTAGCAGATGAGGCCTCGTCAGAATCATCTAAGAAATTCAGTAAACCAAAAGCTACATCAGCACTTAATTCACCAGGAACTGGCACTTCTGCAACTTCTACTTCAACCGTAACTCTATTGTTGGAGGCATCTTCAAATTTGAAAGCTCCAGCAACAAGTCCTTTTACTCCACTTACATCGAGATCGTAACTAGCACCTAAAATCCAGTCTTGGGGAAGAGCGAAATCTCCTGTAGCATGCTCGGTAACTTCTCCAAGTGCTCTGTCTGCTAATACTAAATTGACCCCGTAATCGGTTAAGCCGAGTTTTAATGCACCTTCAGCATCAGTGAAATCTCCGTTAATTGTGTAAGTACTCAACCCAATAACATTAGGTTCGAATCTTAATAACCACGCTTCTTGTTCGTATTGAACAAAGTCCAAACTCAATCCAGGCGCAACACTTGTTACAACATCTGTAGGATTACCATCAACGTCATTAACTGGAGTTGATTCAGTAGTCACAGGTGAAAATGTAAAACCTGCTGTTAAAGTTGCCGGAAATGTTGTAGTAAAACTAACATCGATACTGAGATCTGCGTCTAACACCGATTCGATATCCAACGCCTTTTCGTCCATCTTGAATTCAAAACCAGCCGTACCGCTAACATCAAATGCTGGCTCTACTGCAAAAAGTGCCAATGAAGCAAAAACTACCAACAAAGACAATAAAACTTTCTTCATACAAAAACCCCCTTCTACTTTTGATTTAATTTTTTAAAAAATCCTTACTATTATAGCAAACATCCATAGTACTTGTCAATATGAATCATATATTTGTTAATATTTTATTGAGGCATGAAAATTCCAACGGCACCTAAAATAACTCCCAAACCAGCGACTAGCCATAACATTGTTTTATCTTGCGCTTTTGCTATTTCTGCATTTTGAGCTTCAACTTGTTGACTTAACTCTGTTATCTTTGCTTCGTTAGCAGTTACTTGTTTCGAAAGATTGGGTAATAAAGACGTAGCATACATCTGATTTTGGTGGGCTAAAGTTTGTACTTCTGCTAACTCTTGAGACAAAGATGCGATTTGCTCTTCATTTGTAGATACCCTGTTGCTTAATTCGTCGATCTTGTCGTAAGTATCGTATTTGAGATTCAAATGTTGCTTTGCCATGGTTGTTTTGAATTCTTCAAGTGAAGCAATCCTTTCTTCGTTTGAAGCTACTTTCTGAGAAAGCGAAGGCAATGCTTTGACAAACATTTGGTTTTGTTCAGCTAAACTCTTTGTTTCTTCTACCGTTACCTCTAATTGACTAACCGTTGCCTTTAAACCAGCTACGTCCTGACTAACTGCCAACAGATCAGTCTCTAAAGCATCACCAATGTTTTTGGCTCTATAGGCTGTCTTTTTAACATCTTGATACGTTGCCTGCAGATCAGATAAAAGATCATTCGCTTGCAACTGCTCATTCAATGAATTGAACTGACTTTCAACGCTATTTACTTTCTTTGAAAGATCGTCTACTTTGACTTCCAAATAGGCTAAATCGCTCGTCTTTGCGATTTCAGGAGAGTTTTCTAAATAAGTTACCAACCTCGACATCCAAACTGCTGCATCCGACCTTGTCAAAGGTTCATAGCCTCTAAATGTTGGTTCGTCTACAGGAATTACACCTTTTTCTACCAGCTTCGTAACGTAATCATACGCCCAATGATCCTCTCCTACGTCGGTGAAGCCAAGTGAAAAAGCAGACACCACAAATACCATTACTGCAAATAAAGCAAGCGTTTTCTTCATTCTTCCTTACCCCCTTTTATGATTTTGATTTGATAAAAAACTACTTTTCTCAAAAAACCGTCACTATATTATACTATATTTAAAGAAATTTTGCAAAATCTATTTCATCTTTTTTATTTTAAAAAAACTCTTTTTCCCAACTCTTAATATAGCTCCATCATCACAATCAACAACATCTTTGAAATCCTTTATTTTTTCGTCGTTGATTCTAATGGCACCTTGCATTATAGCCCTTTTTATTTCACTGTTGCTATCGTAAACGTTGGTCTTGGAAACTATGTCTAAAATCGTTTCTCCACTTTTAATTTGAATCTCTGGCAAATCTTCGGGCATTTCTCTTTTCTGGAAGATTGAGACAAAGTTTTGTTTAGCTTTTTCTGCTTCTTCTTTATTATATAACAAATTAACTATTTCTTCTGCTAAAACCATTTTAATATCTCTTGGATTCACTTCTTCACTCTTCATTTGATTTTCAATATCTTTTATTTTATCTTTTGGAGTATCTGTTAAATATTTCATATACTTAATAATAAGATGATCAGGAATAGACATAACTTTACCGAAAATATCTTGTGGAGAATCGTTAAAAGCTATATAATTGTCGTAACTTTTACTCATCTTTAGGTACCCATCTGTTCCCTCAATCAAAGGCATTGTAAGCACCACTTGTGGGGACTGACCGAACTCTTCTTGAAGCTTTCTTCCAACTAAAAGATTGAAAAGTTGGTCTGTACCTCCAAGTTCCACATCAGCTTCAATAACAATAGAATCATACGCTTGTGCTAAAGGATACAAAAATTCAGATATACTTATAGGCTGATTTTCTTTTAACCTTTTACTGAAATCATCTCTTTCAAGCATCCTGGCAACTGTGTATCTTGATGATAGGTTAATTATATCAGCAAAAGATAATTTGGAAAGCCATTCGCTGTTAAATTTTACCACAGTTTTATCGGGGTGAAGAATTCTAAAAGCTTGTTCAACGTATGTCTTTGAATTTTCTCGGACTTCATCTTCAGAAAGTAAAGGTCTCGTTTTTGATCTTCCAGAAGGGTCTCCTATTCTTGCCGTGAAATCCCCGATTATTAAGTAAACTATATGACCTAACTCTTGAAACTGTTTTAACTTTCTTAAAACAACAGCATGGCCTAAGTGAAGATCTGCTCTAGAAGGATCCACTCCCAACTTAACTTTTAATTGGCCTTTTTCTCTTAATTTGTTCAAAAAATCTTCTGGTGTAATAAAATCTACGGAATCTTCTTGTATAATTCTAAGTTGGTCTTCAGGGTTCAAATATTGGTTCCTCCTTTAAGCTATTATCCAAGTTACCAAAAAACAGTTGATCATGAAAAGTATGCCAAAAGCTAGAGCAATTTTGGAGGTTTTATCTAGCCCTTTTTCTCTTCCAAAATTGGTGGCAGAACCGCCTGCACCAAATGCCCCACCTATTTCACTGTTTTTTTGCATTCTTTGCAGTGCAAAGTAGATTACTCCTAAAGCTAAAATGATATGAATAATTATAAGCAAGACTCCTAGAAAACCCATAAATTTCCTCCTCTTTATAACTTAGATTATCAATGAAATTTTATAATTCCTTTTTTATTATATCATACGAATAAACGTTATGCAAACCTTTTTCAAATTTCTTAAAATAGAGAAAAACGAAGTTTTTCTCACTTATTCGATGATAATCGCCTATAATCGTCTCTAATCAGGAATAATTTGATTAGCTTTTTTTTAATCAAAAAGGTAAAATAAGATTGAGTAAAAAAGGAAACGGTTCCTTATTGGTGGAAAGCGGGGCGAAGGGGCAAATACTCCTTTATCCTTTAGGTAAAGGAGCTTGGAGAAGGGGCAAAAACTCTTTTATCCTTTAGGGTGGGGAGCGTTTGCTGCAATTTGCAAACTATGTTTTTTTGCAGTTTTATGCAAAATGGTTTTTTTCGTAATGTTTTTGAATAACTTTCCTAATCTCATTTGCTTTGCAAATGATGTATTGAATTCGGGGTTTTTAAGGGGCTTGCCCCTTAATGTAGGGCTGAAGCTCCGCTATATATATAATTATGATTCCGAGGTGAATATTGTGAAAGAGAAAAAGAGAAATCCAAATCCCACTATTAAAGACGTAGCACGACTCGCCAACGTTGGAATAGCAACAGTTTCAAGGGTATTAAATAATTCCGAAAAGGTAAGCGAAAAGACAAAAGAGAAAGTTCTAGAAATCATAGAAGAGTTGGGATATTCTCCCAACATTAACGCTAGAACATTATCTTCAAAAAATATAAATTCTCTTTCTTTTGTAACACCAGACATGGGAAACGAATTTTATGGAATCATGTATTCTCTACTTGAAAAGAAAATTTCTCGAAATAATTATAGGTTGATTGTTTTTCCCCTCATAGATCAGATATCTCTGGAAAAGATTAAGCAAAATACTGATCTAATTTATCAAACCGATGGTGTGTTTATCTCTTCTCTTTCCGTTTCAAGTATTTTTCATAACAGAATTCCCCCTAAGAAAATAATATTGATCGATTCATATGATGAGAGATTCGATTCTGTTTACGTTGATAATTATCAAGTCGGGAAAACAGCCGCTCAATATCTCATAAATAATTCACCTGCAAATAGTACTTTCTATTTAGTTACTTTTAAGGAGCTCAACAATGAATTTACCTCTTTCGTCTTCAAAAAAAGAGACGAAGGTTTTTTAGAAGTTATGGAAGAGAACAATAAAAAGGTAAAGATTATATATAGCGATTTATTGTGGGATGGGGGGTATAAAGCGATTGGAACCCTTATAAAAAGGCGCCCCAGAAAATATTCATCCATTTTTGCAACATGTGACATGATTGGAGTAGGTGTCAAAAAATACTTGGAAGAAATGAATATGTATCCAAAAAAGGATTATTCATTGATAGCTGTTGACAATCTTCCTATTAGTAGGCTATTTCAATTAACAACGATTAGACAACCGATTAGCGAAATGGTCGAAATTGCTTATGAGATGTTCGTCTCTTCCATGGAAGGAAGAGAAAAAGCTGAACATTACAAATTGGAAGCCAAAATAGTAGAAAGAGAAACATAGAAGATATTATTATTTTTTTCTATATTGTGGAAACCTTTTCACTATATCACAACTTCAAAAGGAGGTCGGTATTTATGAGGAAAGTAGGTTACTTTTTGCTAGTATTCTTCTTAATTTCTTTGTTGTTAGGTTGTTCCGCGCAAGCAGATCAAGCCACACAAACTCAAGCTTTGCCTGAAGAGGTTGAAAGTACAAATCCTAACAATTTTGTAAGCCTTTCTGAAGGGAAAACCGCTGCTAACTTTGACGCACAGACCGTTTTGATCGTACACTATCACAGACCTGATGGTGATTATGAACCTTGGAATCTTTGGATTTGGCCAAGTAAACCTGTTTCCAAAGAAGGCGCTAGATATTTATTTGAAGGTGAGGATAGTTTTGGTAAGTATGCGATTGTCAAATTTGAGGAAAAACATGAGGAGTTGGGGTTCATTGTAAGAACAGATAGTTGGGAAAAAGATATTTCAATGGATAGATTCGTGAGTATACCTGAAAGCGGAGTTGCTGAAATATGGGTCTTATCTGGAGTAGAGAATTACTATACCGATCCTAAAAACCTTGACTTAAGTCCCCGAGTAAATGCAGCTATCATGGATTCTTTCGATGAAATAAAGGTTAGTCTAACGGTACCCTTTGATACAAAAGAGTGGGAAGGAAAAGTCCACTTTTATCAGGTCGATGGTTCTGATCCTATTGCCATGGATGTATCAGATGTTTATAAAACCGATCCCACCGATATTTCTGTTACCTCAAATATTACAATAAAACTAGCTAATCCAATATCTTCCCAGGATGTGGATAAATTGTATAAAATAGATATAGAAGGATATGTATCAGAAAATTATGTGATTATGCGTAATATTTTAGATGAGGAAGTTTTTCATTACTATGGGAACGATTTAGGAGCGGTTTATTCTCCAGCTAAAACAGATTTTAAAGTATGGTCCCCAGTATCCTCAGAAGCAAAGGTACTACTTTTCCATGATTATTTGGATGAAGAACCATATAAAGAAATTCCCATGTCAAAAAACGATAACGGAGTTTGGCATGCCACTATGAACGGTGATTTAAAAGGGCAATATTATCTATATGAGTTCGTATCTTATGGCGAAACAAGAAGAACAATAGATATTTATTCCACAGCTCTTGCCGTCAATTCCGCGAAATCAGCTATTATAGATTTGAATGATACAGACCCAGTAGGTTGGAATAACGATACAAGACCTGTTCTTAAAAATCTTGAAGATGCAATTGTTTATGAAATTCATGTAAAAGATTTTACAATAGATGAAAGCTCTGGAGTTCCAGAAGAGTACAGGGGTAAATATCTTGGATTGACTGTAGACAATACACAATCCCCCACAGGTGTGAAAACAGGATTATCACACCTAAAGGAACTTGGAGTTACTCACGTTCACATTATGCCTATTCAAGATGCTGGTTCTTTAGATGAAACTAAATTCGATGAGCAATACGGTTGGGGATACGATCCCTTAGTGTACAATGTTCCAGAAGGTATTTATTCGACAGATCCATACGATCCATTAAAGAGAATAAATGAAGTGAAAACCGTAGTCAAAACTTTTCACGAAAACGGTATAAGGGTTGTGATGGATGTTGTGTACAACCATACATACCAAGTCGGAAAGAATTCACCTTTCGATCAAACAGTTCCTTACTTCTATTACCGTACTGATCAATCTGGGAAATATACAAATGGATCTGGAGTGGGGAACGAAGTAGCCACGGAAAGGTTCATGGTGAGAAAATACATAGTAGATAGTTTAAAGTATTGGGTCGATGAGTATCATGTTGATGGATTCAGATTCGATTTATTAGGTTTATTTGACAAAGAAACGGTAAAAACAATATCAGAAGAATTACATGCCCTACTACCAGACGTACTTTTGTATGGAGAACCATGGACTGGTGGCGGTCAAATAACGTTTGGCAAAGGAGACCAAAAAGGTTTAGAGGTAGCTGTATTCAACGATGATGTTAGAGACGCTATTAGGGGAAGCGTATTTGAACCTGAGGTCAAAGGTTTTGGATTAGGGGCTGCAGGACAACAAACAAAGATAAAAAGAGGTGTTGTCGGATCTATTGAATACGACAGCACAATAAGATCATGGGCACAAGACCCACAAGAAACTATGAACTACGTTTCCAACCATGATAACCATACCTTATGGGATAAAAATGCACTTGCTCTCGGTGTAAAACCGTGGGAAGAAGAGTTAGACCCACAAACTTTAGAAACCTTAAAAGCCTCTCAAAAATTCTCCAATGCAATGATCTTAACGATGCAGGGTGTACCCTTCTTACACGGTGGGGTGGATTTTGCAAGGACTAAGAACGGTAATCATAACCCATACAATGTTTTAGAACCAAACGTATACGACTGGAACAGGAAAAGCGAATTTTACGATATATTTGAGTATTACCAAGGTATGATAGAATTAAGAAAAGCTCATCCTGCTTTTAGAATGACCAATAGTGAAGATATAATAGCTCACATTGAATTTTTCGAACTACCTAAAGAATATAGAAAAACCGTTGCTTTTATCATAAAAGATAATGCAAACAACGATCCATGGAAAAATATTGTGGTTGTCTACAATGCAGAACCAGAATCTTCTGTTCAAATCACACTACCTGAAGGCGAATGGAATTTAGTTGTAAATGAAAACACAGCTGGTACCGAAACACTGAATGTAGTGGAAGGAACAATCGAAGTGTCACCTTTATCCGCTTACGTTTTATATCAAAACTAATAAACTTTAGAAAATCAAAGGGGCGAATTTTTTCGCCCTTTTTTAATTCTTACAAATTGATAAAATGAATCGTTGATATCTAAGGTCATATATGTTAAAATATCAATAGATTTATTAATTTAGATTTAATTAAGGGGGTGTTCATGTGGCATCAGGCTTTTTCCAAAAACAGGTTATGATGAGAAGAGTACTGTACTCACTGATACCTGTCTACGCTTTTGCTTTTTACATGTACGGATGGAGATTGATTTTTCTATCTATATTTGTTTATGGTTTTGGGATTTTGACAGAGTACATTATGGAAAAAAGACAAAAACGTCAAGTTAGCGAAGCTGTATTAGTCACCAGTACTTTATTCGTCTTATCCCTTCCTCCTGCAACGCCTTGGTGGATCGCCAGTATTGGGATTATTTTTGGTGTTTTATTTGCAAAAGAAGTTTATGGGGGTTTTGGAAGAAATATTTTTAATCCAGCCATTGCTGGTAGACTTTTTATTTACATAACCTTTCCAAATATTATGACCCAATCATGGCTTCAACCGGGAAATTTTGGGAGAGCGACATCTGATATCTTAACCTCAGCAACACCTCTACAAGTTTTAGCAAATGGTGAAAGTTTCGGCTTGTTTGAATTATTTTTTGGACTCAGATCAGGTTCAATGGGAGAAGGTCCTATATTTCTAATACTTATCGCTGCAATTTATCTCATCGCCACAAAAACCGCTAGTTGGAAAATTATGTTATCCACATTCTTGAGTGCTTCTATATTGACAGGCCTTTTTTCTTTAATAGGCGTACAGGAAGCCTCCTATCCTTTAGAATTCTTACTTTCTGGAAGCTTTATGTTTGTGACCGTTTTTATGGCAACAGATCCTGTAACTGCACCAAAAAATGAAACTTCTAAATGGTTTTATGGCATTATAATAGGAGTTACGGCTGTACTTATTAGAACGTTTTCTCTTTTCCCTGAAGGTACGAGTTTTGGAGTGTTAATGGGTAACACCTTTGCTGCTTTGTTGGATACAGCTTTTACTAGAAAGAAGGTGAAAGCATGAAAAGGGAAGGTAGAGTTTATACCATTATATTCACATTTATTATTTCTTTTGTGTTTGTTTTCGTTTTGGCAGTAGCAAATGAACTAACAAAAGATACGGTAGCAAGGAATCAAGAATTGTTCCAAATTAAAGCAATATTATCTGCAATGGGTATATCTTATGAAAGTGATGAAGAAGCCTTTCAAAAATACAACTCTATGGTTTCAACTGAATCTATTAATGGCTCTCAACTATACACTGCCGAAGTAAACGGACAAAATGTCTATGCTACCATCTTCACTGGTAGTGGACTATGGGGCACTATCACGGGTGTCTTAGCTGTGAACGAAGATGTTTCTAGAATTGTTGGCATTGATTTTATATCTCAAAACGAAACACCTGGATTGGGAGGAAGGATAGAAGAAGATTGGTTCAAAAGGCAGTTTTCCGGTCTTAAAATTATAGACAGTCAAATAAGAGTAGTAACTGGGCAAGGTTCCGGGGACTACGACTACGAAAACGGACAAGTTGATGCAATAACCGGTGCCACAAGAACTTCTGAGTCTATTGAAAGAATTGTAAACGATACGATTTCAAATTTAAAAGATATTCTGGGGGTGAATAGTTAATGGCTCAGAAAAGTTGGATAGAAATTGCTAAAGATAATTTATGGTATAACAATCCTGTATTCATCCAAATACTCGGAATATGTTCCACATTAGCGGTAACTAACACTTTAATAAACACATCCATTATGACTCTGGGAGTCGTTTTTGTGACAGGCTTATCGGCGTTGACGGTTTCTTTGTTAAAATCTTTCATTCCTAGGAAAGTCAGAATGATAGCCCAAACTTTGATAATATCTTTTTATGTTATAATTGTTGATATCGTTCTACGGGCTTATGTACCTGATGTCAGTAGAGCCTTGGGACCTTACGTAGGTTTGATCATAACTAATTGTATAATAATGGGAAGAACAGAAGCTTTTGCTCAATCTAACCCTCCATTACTTTCTCTGTGGGATGGTTTAACTAGTGGAATAGGGTATATGTATGTTCTTTTGATGGTTGCATTTGTGAGGGAGTTATTGGGCTTTGGAACAGTTTTTGGATTTCAAATATTACCAGATAACTTTGTAAATTGGACTATAATGGTTATGCCTCCAAGTGCCTTCTTTATGTTAGCTATTTTTATATGGATATTAAAAGGTTACATGTTTAGAAAGGAGGTTAAAAAATAATGTCCCCTGACGTAGGTTTGATATCTTTATTCTTTGCTTCTATTTTTACAAGCAACATACTTCTTGCAAATTTTTTAGGAATGTGTTCCTTTATATCGGTTTCAAAGGATTTCACTTCTTCTAATGGGTTGGGTCTTGCAGTAACCTTTGTTATGACTATAACTACCGCAATTAATTGGCTTGTATACCATTATTTGTTGATTCCTTTCGGTTTAGAATATCTTAGATACATAGTGTTCATAATAGTTATTGCCGCAATAGTTCAGATATCAGAAATGGTTATAGAGAGGATGTCAACTAATTTGTACATGAGCTTAGGTATTTTTCTTCCATTGATCACTGTTAATTGTGCTATACTGGGTGTAGCTCTTTTTATGCAGATTAGAAATTATAATTTCCTTCAATCAGTTATATTTGGACTTGGTTCAGGCTTAGGTTGGTGGTTAGCAATCATATCACTAGCCGCAATAAGAAAAAAGGTTGATAAATCTCCCGTACCGGGACCGTTAAAAGGACCTGGAATTACCTTAATCACGATTGGACTTATGGCGATGGCTTTTATGGGATTTTCCGGTATGCTAAACGTACAGTGAGGTGATTGATGTGAACGCAATTTTAGTTGCTTCATTTATAATAGGTGGATTGAGTGCGGTTTTAGCTGCTATGATTGTGGTTGTTGATAGCGTAGTTAACAATTATGGTGAAGTTAAGATCGATATCAATAATGGAAAAAAGGAGTTAAAGGTAAATGGAGGCGCTCCACTACTTACTACTCTTTCCGAGCAAGGCATCTTTATCCCTTCAGCATGTGGTGGTAGGGGAAGTTGTGGGGCATGCAAGGTAAAAGTTTTATCAGATATAGGTCCAATTTTACCCACGGAAGCGCCACTTTTAGACGAGGAAGAAATGAAACAAAATATAAGATTATCATGTCAAGTGAAAGTAAAATCTGACATAGCGATAGAAATTCCAGAAGAGTTATTTTCTGCAAAAATTTTTAAAGGTGTGGTTGAAAAAATAAATGATTTGACATATGATATAAAAGAAGTTAAAATTAAACTTGTCGAGCCCAATGAAATTGAGTTTAAAGCTGGACAGTATATGCAATTGGTTATACCTCCCTACGAGAAAATAAACGAATATACACAAAGGGCATATTCCATTGCATCGTCGCCAAGTCAAAAAGATTCCATAGAATTTTTTATCAGACTTGTTCCAGGTGGAATTGCGACAACTTATGTTCACAAATATCTAAAAGAAAATGATCAAATGGAATTGGTTGGTCCTTTCGGTGAATTTTATATGAGAGATACGGATGCAGATATGATATGTGTTGCAGGAGGTTCAGGGTTAGCTCCGATAAAATCTATCGTTGCAGATATGTTCGAAAGGGAAATAACCAACAGAAACGTCTGGTTGTTTTTCGGGGCAAGAAGCTTGAAAGATCTTTATTATCTGGATTTCTTTCAAGACATGGAAAAGAAATGGGACAGATTCCATTTTGTTCCTGCACTTTCAGAACCACAACCTGAAGATAATTGGAAAGGAGAAACGGGACTTATAACAGATGTATTGGGAAAATATTTTAAAGAAAAAATGGACCAAAATACCCAAAAGGAAGGATATTTATGTGGAAGCCCCGGTATGATAAATGCCTGTGTTAAAGTAATGACAGCGAACGGCATATCCGAGGATAAAATATATTATGACAAGTTCGCGTAATTAAAAGGAGGTGTTTTTCCTCAATGAAAATGACTGAAGATTTAAAGAAAGCCTATGAAAACATGAAGCCCGGAGTTATAACCGCTGATGGATTTTTAGGTGATGATGAAAGACTTTTGGTTGACATAATTGAAAGTGATGAAGAAAAAATTAGGGCTTTAAACATAAATTTACAAGATGACCTTAAAAAGATTAGATACCTTTTTGAAAAAGGGAAAGAAACCTTTGAAGAACCTGTAACCGTTGACAATAAATGGCTTATAAAAGTGGATGAAGCTAGAGGACATTTACCTTGTCCCTTTGAAGACGGTATTTTTAGGAAAGTTAATTTAAGAATTAAAAATTTAGATAACAAAGAAGAACTTCTTATCACAGAATTATCGCTTCACTTGATAGAAAAACATCATTTTTTCCAAGGTAAGGGGTCACCATTCAGGGTAGACCCTGAAAAACTCAAAAAAGTCTTAGAAGGATAAAAAGGAGGAATTAAAGAAGCATGCCTATCAATTTAAGAGGAAGAAGCCTTTTAACGTTGAAAGATTTCACACCCGAAGAGGTGAAGTATCTTTTAGATCTTTCAAAAGATCTAAAAGCCAAAAAGAGAATGGGTATTAAAGGCGATTTATTAAAAGGTAAGAACATAGTTTTGCTATTTGAAAAAACATCAACTAGAACAAGATGCGCCTTCGAAGTAGCTGCCTTCGATGAAAGGGCAAACGTTACATTTCTAACTAACAGTCAAATGGGTAAGAAAGAGTCAATAGAAGATACGGCAAGAGTTTTAGGAAGATTTTACGATGGCATAGAATTTAGAGGCTTCAAGCAAGAAACGGTAGAAATTTTAGCAAAATATTCAGGTGTTCCCGTGTGGAATGGTCTTACAGATGAAGATCACCCTACCCAAGTTTTGGCAGATTTCCTAACGATTATGGAAAACTTTGAAAAACCTCTTAATAAGATCAAGTTTGTGTACGTTGGTGATGGAAGAAACAATATGGCAAACGCACTCATGATTGGTGCCTCTAAAATGGGCATGGATTTTGTAATTATTTCTCCAAAAGAACTTTTTCCAAGTAAAGAACTGATAAGTGAAATGGAAATGACAGCTGGTGAAAACGGTGGAAAAATTACCATCACAGACAAACTTGATGCCGTTGCTAATGCAGATGTAATTTATACTGATGTCTGGATTTCTATGGGAGAAGAAAGTAAAGTTGAAGAGAGGATCAAATTACTTAAACCTTACCAAGTAAATATGGAATTGATAAAAAAGGCTAACAATCCTGAAGTTATTTTCCTACATTGTTTGCCTTCTTTTCACGACACAAAAACCGATATGGGATACGATGTTTATCAGAAATACGGCATTACAGAAATGGAAGTTACGGATGAAGTGTTTCAAAGTAAGTACTCAAAAGTTTTTGACCAAGCAGAAAATAGAATGCATACCATAAAAGCGGTTATGGTAGCAACGTTGGTAGGTTGATAGGAATGACTGAAAAACTTGCAATTGTAGCAATAGGAGGAAATGCCTTATCCCAACCAAAAGAATCTCCAACCGCTGAAAATATGCTAAAAAACTTAGAGAACACGGCAAAATGCCTAGTTGAGCTAGTAAAAAAAAATTATAAAATAGTTATAACTCACGGAAATGGCCCTCAAGTAGGAAACATTCTAGTTCAACAAGATATAGCCAAAGAGGTTATTCCTCCATTTCCTTTAGATGTTAACGGAGCTATGACTCAGGGATATATAGGATACATGATTTCCCAAATGTTAAAAAATGTTTTAACAGCAGAACATATTGAAAAAGATGTTTCAAGTATCGTTACCCAAGTACTTGTTGATAAGAATGATCCAGCCTTTAACAACCCTTCAAAACCTATTGGACCCTTTTACACCGAAGAAGAAGCTAACACTTTCATTAAAGAAAAAGGTTGGAGCATGGTAGAAGACGCCGGAAGAGGTTGGCGAAGAGTAGTACCTTCTCCAGAACCGTTAGAGATTGTAGAGATAAGAGCTATTAAACAATTGGTAAAGGACAACAATATAACCATAGCAGCGGGTGGTGGGGGTATCCCAGTAGTAAAAGAAGAGAACAAATTAAAAGGCGTGGAAGGTGTTATAGACAAGGATAGAGCCTCTGCTTTGTTAGCTATAGAATTGGACGCCGATGAGTTCATAATTCTAACCGCTGTAGAAAAGGTATTTATAAATTTCAATAAACCCAATCAACAAGCTATATCTTCAATGACTGTGAACCAAGCAATACAATATATGAAAGAAGGGCATTTCTCAAAAGGGAGTATGTTGCCGAAGATAGAGGCATGCACAAATTTTGTTCTCAAGACTGGAAGATCAGCTTTAATTACAGATTTAACGAAATTGGTTGATGCTTTGGAAGGAAAAACGGGAACTATTATTACTAAATAAGGGGGGATTAGCCCCCTTTTTTGTTAATTGAATTTTTTTGTCTTCATCGCTTGACTTATTCTACTTTCTTTGTTTTTGAGGGACATCTTAGAAGCAACTGAATTGTACAAAAGTTCCACCATGAACATTTCTCCGATTCTGCTAACGGTAAATTCGCTTTCTTGAGGCATTTCAGCTGAGGTATATAAAACTAGATTAACTATTTTTGATAAAGGTGAGTTAACCCCTGCAGTCATGCCTATGGTGAAAGCACCAGCTTCCTTGGCTACTTGGGCGGATTTATAAGTATCTCTGATAACTCCAGAATGACTGATAGCAATTACTACGTCATCTTTTTCAAGATTGGAAGCAACGATAACTTGCATATGTGGATCAGAATATGCAGTGGAGGCAAATCCTAAGGCAGCAAACTTCAAAGAAGCATCTAAAGCAATAGGAAAAGATCTTCCTACCGCATAGAATAGTAGTTTTTTACTGTTCATAATTATTTCGGAGGCATGAGTAATTTTATCTCTATCCACTTGCCTTAGAATATCGGTCAAGGCGTTTACAGTCCTATTGTAAATCATATCAAAAAGATCTTTTGACTCTTTTGAGTCAAGTGTAGGGGTGCTCAATTCCCTTGCCAATTCCAACTTAAATTTTTGATATCCCGAGTAACCAACCTTTTTTAAAACTCTGTATATAGTAGTTTCACTAGTTCCGGCCCAATTGGATAATTCTGTGATGCTGTAGTGTATTACATCGCCAGGCCTTTCGATTATATACTGAGCTGCCTTCTTTTCTTTATTAGTTAAAGAATTGTATATCCCTTTGATTTTGGAAGTTACCAACTTCCTCACCTCTTATCGACTATAACTTTTCTATCAATTCGTCTTTTTTATTAGCAAACAGATTTATTTGATCTTTGATAACTTTTTCAGCTTCTACTTCGTTCATATCTTTTGTCAATTCAGCGAAATCAGCTACTCTCCCAAAATAGAGAGGTACTAAGGATTCCACCAACTTTTTGTCTTTGTTTTTTGAATACTCTATTAATGCATTGAATAAGATATCCACCCAGATTTGAAGTGGTACTTTCTTCTTTTCCATTATGAATCCTAAATGATCATTTGCCAATCTTTTGGATTCTTCGTTTTTTAAACCTTCTAAAAGTTGCATTTTCAAATTTTCTATGTTGATGTTGATAGGTTCAACAGCAACTTGGGGTATTTCACCATATATTGGGGCTTCTTCAATAGAATCGATATCTTTCCATTTGGAAGCGCTATCTACAATAATATCGAATAAGGTCCCAACTACCTGCTTAAACATAGGGGATAGATCAGCTCCTGGATCTTTAGGATCGTGAACTTTTGCACCTAAAGCAGCCTGATAAACCTTCTTGTTGGAGTTGAGTATGGCATTTATAGTCATCCAAATATCTATCCCAAACCTTGCAACCTCTGTTTTGGCAACACTTGAGGCAGCTTTCAAATAAACATCTATCATATTTTTACCTACTCCGAAATCTCCCCCTATTGGTTGCCTGATGGCTTGCCCAAATAAAGAAGAAACCAAAGGATAACATACTTGGTTTGTGATCGTACCGTCGTACTTGTGCCTCACATAATAAGGCGTAACATAATCGGAAAGTCCCTTCATTATAGGTCCAGTTAATCTTTCAATCCACCATGGTCGAACACTCTTTAAATCAGAATCTAAAAATACAATCGCTTCTGCGTCTAAGTTTTTAGCAAGTTCTATGACAGAAAGCATTGCACTTCCTTTACCTGGCAAACCAATATAATCGTAAGCGATTTTTGGGACGCTTTTTGTGTCTGTTTTCATAAAAACTTCTTTTGTTCCGTCTTTTGAACCCCCATCAGCGTTAACAATTAACCCATCTGAATCAAAATATTCAACTATACCTTCTGCAGCGGTTTTAGAAACAAAGGAAATCGTTTCAGCATTATTATAGCTGGGAATACCAACAACTACTTTTACCTTTTTTGGTAAATTTTGTAAAATTTTATCATCGAAAAATATTGACATTTCAACTTCCTCCCTTTTGTCACCTTTTCACTTTTATTCTTTGACTCCACCAGCAGTTAAACCTGCTGTTAGATATTTTTCTACGGTCATAAACAATACAATGACTGGAACGGCCGTCAATACTGAAGCTGCCATCATTTTAGCCCATACGGCATGTTCAGAAAAGAAAATCTCCCTCAAACCTACCGGCAGCGTATAAGCTGAAGGATAAGGCCTTATGAAGATAGAAGCAAACAGATACTCATTCCATCCTATCATAAAGGCATATATGAAAACTGTTATTATAGCCGGCATTGATAGAGGAATAATTATCCTAATAATAGTTCCAATTCTTGTACTACCATCAATTAAGGCGGCTTCTTCAATTGATTCAGGAATCGTTCTGAAATAATTACCAAGCATGTACATCGAAACAGGCAACGTCTGAATTATATATATTATATACAAAGCAAACATTGAGGTTCCTCCTGAATTAGTTAATCCTATTCTTACAAACAAATCATACAAAGGAACAGATAGTATCACTCCACCGACTAGGTATACCAGCAATACCCCTCTTTGTACAAGAGTTCTTCCCGGATACCAAACTCTGCTGAAAGAATATGCGCCAAATATACCAATTATTAAACTCGTTAAAGCACTTAATCCAGCCAATAACAAACTATTACCAAACCACCTTAAAAAAGGAAATGATTCACGCCTTCTTGATGATTGTATATTCTGAAGAACTTGCTCTCTTTGTTCTTCTGGAAGAGATTCTAATAATTTCATGAGTTGTTGCTCTTCTTCACTCATCTGTTGCCTAATTGACTCCTGAAATCCTAATAGTTGAGCATACTGTGTCAATGTTGGATTCTCAGGAATCAATCCCCGATCAAACGCGTCTGAATCATACCTGAAGGAAACCGAAACCATATATGCAAAAGGATAGGCAACAAATATTACAACTAAAGCTATAAAAAACCAAAATAAAAATGTTTTTATGAAAGATCTTTTTCTTACTACCATTTTAACACCTTCCTCACATAGATGGATATGAGCGCCATCATAACTACAAAGAGGACAGTTGCTATCGCCGCTGCAACTCCAAGTTCTGGCAAACCTGTGAAGGCTTTTTCATATAGGTATATAGGCAGAGTCCTAGCCTCTTTAGACAACAAATATACCTCTTCAAATTTGTAAAAATTCCATATTCCTCTCAAAAGAACTAAAGAGCCTATTACATAATATAATTCAGGTAAAGTTATATGATGGAATTTTTGCCAACCATTGGCACCATCAATATCAGCTGCCTCATAATAATCTTGAGGTATTGATTGTAACCGTGATAAAATCATCAAATAAATAAAAGGAAAATTCTTCCAAATACTATAAAATGAAACAACTATGAAGGCGTTATTTGGATCATTAACTAGGTCTTTTGTCACATCCATGATACCTAAATTACTTAAAAGTATTGTTAAAGGACCATTCAAAGGCATTAAAACATATTGCCATGCGAAAACAGTTGAAATAACCGGTGCAACATATGGAAACAGTATAAGGGCTCTGACTATACCTCTGCCGGGAAATTCTTTATTCATAAGCAAAGCAACCCCTAAACCAACTAAAATACTTCCAACGACAGTAATCAAAACATACAAAATAGTTATACCAAAGGAATTCCAAAAGGTAGGATCGGTTAACAGTTCTCTATAATTTTGAAAACCCACAAACTTATTTGGTGCTCCGGGTGTCAAAGATACTTCAAAAAAACTCAAGTAAATATTGTATAAAACTGGATACATAATAAAAAGACCTATTAAAATAACCGCAGGTGATACTAACTTCCATCCAAAGGTTGCTTCTTTCTTCTTTAAAGGAGATAAATCTCGAAATCGTTGCATATCTCTCTCCTCCCCATTTTTAGTAAAAAAGGGGAATAAAGCATTCCCCTTTCAATAGCTCAGACGCATTTAATCACTTAACAATCTTTCCGCTTCTTCTTGTGCCCATTGAGCGGTTTGCTGTGGTGTCCAATCGTTAGCGAACATCCTGTTTATTGCTCTACCAATTACAAAGTTACCAGACAGGATACTCATTTCTTCAATGATTTCTCCTTCCATGAACTCAAATCTTTCTACAGTATCTAAGGCAGAAATAATAGTAGTTATTTGATCTTTCCCATATCTTTCTAAAACAGGATTATCTAAAAATTCGTCCATCTGTGCTATAGAACTTCTGGTTGGATTCATTCCGCCAGGTGCCATGTGTAACCAGTAAATATAATTGCTGCCACTCATAAGAAATTTTACCCACTGTTCTGCCGCATTTTTATTTTCGGACGTGTTAAGTATACCCAATCCAACAACTTCTCCAAATGAAGACGGTCTTATGTTAACCATAAAATTTGCAAAACCTGTATTCTCAACAAGTTTAGGATCAAACTGTTCTACTCTTTGCTTTTGAACCTCTTCTACAGCAATGTCGTCCATAATATAGGTCGAGTAGAATACCATAGCGGCTTCATTGTTCAAATAACCATTCAATGCTTCTGGAACAGCAGTAAAACCAGGTCTGGAGTATTTGCCCAGTTCTTTATAAAATCTAAATGATTCGATCATCTCGGGAGTATTAAAAAGAATATTTCCGTCTTTATCAATTGGTCTTGCACCATTTGATAGAGCAATTTGTGAAAATACCTGTTCAGTATAAGCGTCAGCTTTCTTAGGCAATATTATACCGTAGAAACCATTAGCAGGATCGTTTAATGCTTTTGCAGCTGTAAGTATATTGTACCAAGATGTTGGAGCTCCTAGGTCTCTTTCTTCAAACAAATTCGCCTTATACCAAATCCCTTGAACCCAAGCATGGAAAGGTACACCATAATATCCTCCATCTGGTGCCTGCATCAATCTTGAAACACCGTCATAAACATCACCAAAATCTTCGATAATTTTTGCATTCAGTTCTGTATCCATAAAGCCCTGGCTCCCCAGCAAGAGTATAGGAGAGATACCGCCTTCTACAACGTCTGGTAAAGTTCCAGCTTGAACTGCTCTTGGAATCTGTTCTAAGATCTCATTTTCCTCAATAGGGACTAAGTTTACCTTTATACCAGTTTGTGCTTCAAAAATCTGTGCTAAGGCTCTTATCCTTTGTTGCCTATCTGTTTCTACCTGAGTGTGCCAAAACGTAATCGTTTGAGTGAACACCATCGCACTAACCAACACTGCTAAAATAACCACTGTAAGTTTCTTCACCATACACACCTCCTCCAATTTAGGTTCTTATTGTGAATAAAAAATTTTTTCAAAGATATAAGATAAAAAGAAAATTTTCGTTTTTATTATACAGAAAAAAATATGATTTTCAAAATCTGATTATTCGTGATTAGAATCGATTATAGGTAATTATTTGCGATTATAACCAAAAATCTTTGATTTTCTCATTATTGGATTTTGTTTGGGTTGGTCTACTAACTTTTGATATAATAAAAGAAACATCAACTATAATGACTGAAAAGACCCTTTTCCTTATGGGTGGGGAGCGTTTGCTGCATTGTGCAAACTATGTTTTTAAATGATTTTTTGCTGATTTATGCAAAGAAACTTTTGTTTGCAGACCTGTGCAAACAAAGATCTTTTAAAAAAGAGATTTTTTGTTTTTGGGGAGTTTGAGGGGGGTACCCCTCAATGTCCGGGTTTACCCCTTAACGATCGGCGCTAAAACAAGTTTTAGATCTTCTTCTAAAGAGAGTAAATCAAAAATTAAACGGAGGCGTTAATGTATGAACAAAATTATAAAACAACTAAAAGTCAACAACGTTGAAATTAAATTGGTATCTGGAGATATAACTATCGAAGAAACAGACGCTATTGTAAATGCTGCTAATTCGCATTTGCAACATGGTGGTGGAGTGGCTGGAGCAATATCCAGAAAAGGAGGACCAGGTATTCAAAAAGAATCGAACGAATATATCCAAAAATACGGTAAAGTCGAAACGGGAAATGTTGCAGTTACATCTGGAGGAAAGTTAAAATGTAAATACATAATCCATGCAGTTGGACCTATTTGGAGAGGGGGCAGTCAACAAAAAGAAAAGTTATTGTATGATGCAGTTTTCAATGCTTTGAAAAAAGCAGAAGAATTAAAATTGAATTCAATAGCCTTACCTGCCATAAGTGCAGGTATATACGGTTATCCAATAGAAAAAGCGGTTCTCGTTTACAAAAAAGCAGTCTATGATTTTATTAATTCCAATCCACAATTTGTAAAAGAAATCAGATTTGTAATATATGACGAAGCCCATTTAGATTATTTTTTGAAAGAATTTTGAGAGTATGAGTTTTCTAACAACGGTACACTATTATTATTCTCTACGAAAAAATCTTAATTATTCAAGAAAAAAAATAATAGCATTAAGAGAAAAGAAATTTAGAAAGCTATTAAAGTACGCGTATAAAAAAATACCGTTTTATAAAGATTTTTATACTTCTAACGGGATAAAAGAAAGCATGCTGGAAGAAATCCCCATATACGAATTACCAACGATCAATAAAAATCTTATGGTTGCTAATTTTGATAAGTTCTTTAAAGATAACCAAATTACTAAAAACAAAGTTGAAGATTTTTTAAAAAATAACCCGAATCCAACTTCTTTGCTTTTTAACAAGTATCATGTGATACACAGTTCTGGATCAACAGGCACGGTAGGATACTATTTGTATAGTGAAAAAGAGTGGGATTTCATCAAAGCCATTTCAACAAGAATGTTTTCAAACTTTAGCCTCAAAAGAAAGAAATATGCATTTATAGGTGCAGTTGATGGACATTATGCTGCCATAAGCTTGTTCCTCTCTCCACTAAATCAACCTGAAGAGTTTTTCTATAAAGGTTATATGGTAATGGATATAAACAAACCTATCAAATCCTACTTAAAAGACCTAAACGATTTTCAACCTGATAATCTCACAGGGTATCCCTTTGGTATAAGATCTTTGGCACAGTTTCAAAATGAAGGGATTTTGAATATTCACCCAGAAGTGATAGTTTGTGGTGGAGAGCCTTTATTAAAAAATGTAAAACAGTTTTTAAAAGATGTTTGGAAAGATACTGAAATAGTAGATAGTTATGCAACATCTGAGTCTTTGGCGATGGGTGTTTCTAGGGAAGATTTAAAAGGTATGTACATATACGATGATGCGGTTTATCTTGAAATTCAAGAGGATAAAACAATTTTGACGAACTTGTACAATTACACTCAACCTATAATAAGGTATGAATTAACAGATATCCTTAAAAAATCAAAAGATAACGAAGGGAAATGGCCCTTTACAAAGATCGAACAAATTACGGGAAGAAACGAGTTAATTCCTTTTTTTATTAACGAAAACGGTGAAAAAGATTTCATTCACCCCATAGTAATTGCTGAATTTTTTGTTAAAGGCGTGGCTAAGTTTCAATTTGTTCAAAAAGATCAATCATCTTTTGTCTTTAAAATAGTCGTTTCAAAAAAAGAGCGTTTAGATGAAATTGTAGAAGAAGTTAGAAACAAACTTAACGATATTTTAGAAAAGAAAAAAATGCAAAACGTCAATTTTGATGTAAAAATCGTGGAAGATATCAAGCCAGATGAAAAAACCGGAAAATATAAATTAATTGTAATTTAGTAAAAAATCAAAAGAAAAGAAGGTGCTTCACATGGCAAATTTATACTTAATAGACGGCTCAGGAATTGCATATAGAGCCTTTTTTGCGCTAGGAGACTGGATGAGCACTTCGGATGGTTTGCCGACAAACGCCATTTATGGTGTAGCTAGAATGCTTCTAAAGTTACTCAAAGAATACGTTAAAAAAGGTGAAGATTCAATAATATTTGTTATGGACAAAAAAACCACCACATATAGACATGAATTATTAGAAAGTTATAAAGCCCAGAGACCCGAAACACCCGAAAAATATATACAACAGATCCCATACATATACGAAATGGTTGAAAAATTAGGCATAAAATTAGTTGCCATGGATAATTACGAAGCCGACGATGTTATAGCCACGATAGTGTCCAAAAAGAAAAGAAACTACGATAATGTTTATATAATTACCTCGGATAAAGATATGATGCAACTTGTTAAGGATAACGTATATATCTTAAGACCAGAACAAGGAATAACAGAAATGGTGAAATACGATGCACAGCAAGTAGAAAAAAAGATGGGAGTCCCTCCAGAAAAAATTGCAGATTTACTAGCTTTAATGGGGGATAGTTCTGACAATATCCCAGGTGTAAAAGGTATTGGAATAAAAACAGCCCAAAAATTGCTGCAAGATTACGATAACATAGACGATCTTTATCAACATTTGGATGAGATTAAAGGTTCAACAAAAAACAAGCTAAAAAATGAAAAGGAAACCGCATATCTCAGTAAAAAACTAGTCCAATTGATGGTAGATGCACCAATAGAAGAAATATTTGAAGATGAAGAAATTATATATCAAGGATTCAGAAACGATCTACGAGATTTTCTCAAGAAATTAGATTTCAATTCAATATTAAAAGAGTTAGATATGCCTGATACAACTACTAACTCAACTAAAGTTACAGCAGAGACAAAAGCAGAAAAAAAAGATTATTCGACGAAAGGTAAGTATTACGAATACAACGCACAAGATTACAAAGAACTATTAAAAATCTTAGAGAAATACGAAATAATATCTTTTGACCTTGAAACTTCTTCTCTTGATCCATATCAAGCAGATATAGTTGGAATCGCTTTAAGCTGCAAACCATTTGAAGGATATTTTTTGTATCTGTACAAAGAAAAAGATAGGTGGGAAATAACAAAGGAGATAGTCGATCTTTTAAACACTAAGAAGATCATTGGCCAAAATTTAAAGTACGATATGACTGTTTTGAAAGTAAATGGAATTGAATTAAACAAAGTACATTTTGACAGTATGATAGCTGCTTATTTGTTAAATCCAGACAGCAGACGGTTCAATATGGATGATCTCGCAAAAGAATATTTGGATTATAAAACAATTAAATACAAAGAAGTGATGGGAAAAGATATCAAACTGTTAACCCTTGGAGACATCGATAAGAAAAGGGTTGTTGAGTACGCTGGAGAAGATGCTGATATTGCTTATCGATTATTTGAAGTATTAAAGCCTAAATTAGAAGAATTTGAACTATTTGAATTGTTTGAAAAAATCGAAATGTCAACTATAAATGTTTTATCAGAAATGGAAATGAACGGCGTGTATTTTGATTTAAAAGAACTACAAAAATTGGAAGAAGAATATAACAAAAAGCTAAACTCGTTAATGTATGAAATGAAAAAAATCGTCGGTTATGACTTCAATCCAAACTCCCCAAAACAAGTTGGAGAACTACTTTTTGAAAACTTAGGATTGAAGGGGAAAAGAAAAACTAAGAGCGGATCATATTCAACAGATGCAGATTCTTTAGAAGCCCTAAGAGATGAACATCCAATAATAGAAAAGCTCTTAGAATACAGAAAATACCAAAAACTTCTATCTACATACATAATCGCTATACCAAAACTAGTTAACAAAAAAACTGGAAGGGTTCACACATCTTTCAACCAAACTGGAACAGCTACCGGTAGATTAAGTAGCAGCGATCCCAATCTTCAAAATCTTCCCATACGAGAAGAAGATGGAGAAAGAATAAGAAGCACCGTTAAGGCACAAAAAGATGATTATGTACTACTGAGTGCTGATTATTCTCAAATTGAATTGAGGGTTTTAGCTCATCTAACTAACGATGAAACTTTAATAAATGCTTTTAACAATGGTGAAGACATACATGCTTTAACCGCATCTGCAATATTCGGTGTAAAAATCGACGATGTTGACTACAACATGAGAAGGGTAGGAAAAGTAGTTAATTTTTCCCTGGTGTATGGATCATCTCCGTATGGATTAGCCGAGAATTTAAAGATACCTGTCGAAGATGCAAAAGATTTCATGGAAAAATACTTTAAAACTTACCAAAAAGTCAAAGAATATCAAGAATCAAGTTTAAAGATTGCAACGCAAAAAGGCTACGTTGAAACCATATTTGGAAGGAAAAGATTTTTGAAAAACATAAAAACAGGCAAATCTGAGTTGAAACGAATAGTCATAAATACCCCTATCCAAGGTAGTGCTGCAGATATCATGAAATTGGCGATGATCAATTTATACAAAAAACTTCCAAAAGAAGCAAAATTGATACTTCAGGTGCACGATGAAGTTGTAATAGAATTACCTGAAAAAATCGTAGAAGAAACCAAAAAAATGGTTCAAGATTGTATGGAAAATGCGGTCAAATTGAATATACCTTTAAAAGTAGATATCAGTGTCGGAAAAAATTGGCAAAAATGATAATTATAATTATGTATAATTAAATTATTAAAATTTTTTCATTTTTTCAAGAAAATCTGATATAATCTAAATAACTATTTAAACATTCATAGATAAAAAGAAAGTGCAGAACACGGGTGAAGCTTTAATCCTCTTTCACCTACTTAAAGGGGTGGGCTGGCAGGGTCAAGGGATAAAAATTCTTTTATCCTTATGGGTGGGGAGCGGGGAGAAGGGTCGCTAAGACTAAGATTTAGAAGATATTCTTATAATTAAGCTTCAAAATTAAGGCTCTGATTTTAAAAGGGTCACAGGGCGGAGCCCTCCATCCCAGTTGGGTTAGGGACCGCAGGTCCCTCGTGGAGTATATGGAAGGGGAAACGATAGTATATATTTTAATGGAGAGGAAGTTATATGCAAACAAAAAACATTTTAGATTTTGAATATTCAGACTTGCAAAGTTATTTGCTCAATGAATTGGGACTTGAAAAGTTTAGAACTGATCAAATTTGTGATTGGATTTATAAGAAAAGAGTTTTTGATTTCGAATCGATGACTAATTTATCTAAAGACGATAGACAAAAACTCAGTGATAATTTTAAAATATCTATTCCTCATATTGTTAAAAAAGAGGTTTCAAAGATAGATGGAACCACCAAATATCTTTTGGAGTTAGAGGATAAGAACACTGTTGAAGCGGTAATTATTTACTACCCTTCAAGAACGATAGCTTGTATATCAACACAAGTTGGTTGCCCACTGAAATGTTCTTTCTGCTCTACAGGACAAAGCGGTTACGTTAGAAATTTATCGACAGGTGAGATCATTGGTCAACTGTTAGCTATGGAAAAAGATAAAGAGATGGATGTAAAAAATGTTGTATACATGGGAATGGGTGAACCATTATTAAATTTTAACAACGTTGTTCAAACCATAGAGATATTAAACCATCCAAAGATGAAAAAGTTAGGGGCAAGGCATATAACCATTTCAACCGCGGGAATTCCTCAGAAAATTGAGGAAGTAGGTGATTTGAACAAAGAGTTTCGACTTTCTGTTTCACTTCACGCACCAACGAATCTTCAAAGAGATCAAATAATGCCAATAAATCATAAATATCCGGTAGAGCAGGTTATTCAGTCATGCCGAATTTATCAGAAAAAAACAAAAAAGAGGGTTACTTTTGAGTATATTTTGATAAAAGGATTTAATGATTCAAAAGAGGACGCTTTGAAATTAGTTGAACTATTTGGTGATTTGAAAGTGATGGTTAATTTAATTCCTGTCAATGAAAATCCAGCGGGCTTTGAAAAGCCGTCAAAAAGGTTTATTCAAGCTTTTTTGGATACTCTCGTTAAGAACGGAATTGATGCTGTGGTGCGAGCTGAGAAAGGTAGTGATATATCAGCCGCATGTGGCCAATTAAGAACTAGAGAGTTAAAAGAAGCTAATAGGTGAACATAATGATTAAAGTAAGAAAATTAATAAAAAATTTGATATTTTTTATTTTAGGGATAGTTGCCTCTGGAATATTTGCCTTTTTTTTTATGACAGTTTTTGCCAATAGTTCCAATATGGTTGAGATTCCATATTTGATCGGAGAAGATAAAAAGGTAGCAATCTCTTCTTTAGAGGAATTAAATCTAATTCCAAACGTAGTAGGTAATGGAGAAAAAGTTTTGTATACCGATCCTGAACCTGGTACAAAGGTAAAAGAAGGACATCACGTAATAGTCCAACTTAGAGAGATGAATACTCTGAAGATTCCTGATCTGATAGGAATACCTTCCGGAGTAGCGCAACAGTTTTTAAATGAGTACAACATAGCCTTTGAAATTAGAAATCAATTAACTTATAAACCTGAAGAAAATGATGTGGTATTGAACATGTCTCCAACACCAGGAAATAATTATAGTGGAGAAAGGGTGATTCTCTATGTCGGTAAATATGAAGGGAGTAATCAATGAGTTGGAGAAAGGGTATAGTTGTTAGATTTCATTCGGATATGGTAACCGTTCAAGATTTGGAAAGTAATCAAAAAATTAACTGCTTTCTCCCTGGTAGATTTAAATTACAGAAGATTAGGCCCATTGTTGGCGATTATGTAGAGTATTCTAAGGACCAACAAAATGCTTATGGAAGAATCGAAAACATTTTAGAGAGAAAAAATGAATTATACAGACCTAGAGTAGCTAACTTGGATCAACTAGTTTTAGTTACATCAATTAAAGAGCCTCGAGTAGATTTGATAGTAGTCGATAAAATTATAGTTCTCGCTGAAAAAGAGAAGCTTGATGTAGTCATAGTGTTAAACAAAACGGATTTGCTTGGTAGTGACGAAGAAAAAAGAGAAATGGAAAGATTTATAGAAATATATGGTAAAATTTATCCTGTGATTCCTACATCCAAAATAACGAAAAATAATTTAGATATATTAAAATCATATTTAAAAAACAAAGTATCAACCTTTGCAGGTCCTTCTGGAGTTGGAAAGTCCAGTTTATTGAATGTTTTAGATCCAAAATTGAAACTTAGAGAAGGAGAAATCTCCAAAAAATTAGGTAGAGGTAAACACACAACAACTTATGCTGAACTGCTTTATTTTGATTTTGGAGGATATATAGTCGACACACCAGGTTTTTCGAGTTTAGAGCTAAGGGGAATAAAAAAAGATGAAGTAAGGCGTTATTTCAGAGAATTTTTGGAATTTGACGGTTTTTGCCAGTTTTCTAATTGTTCCCATACGGTTGAACCTGGATGTGCAATTAAAGAGGCTGTAGAGAACGGACAGATTTCATTGAGTAGGTATACCAATTATTGTCAAATATACGAAGAAATAGAAGATAGTTCACTAAAATTACAATAGAGGTGTTTCAGTTTGATAAAAATATATCCTTCCATTTTAGCTGCTGATTTTTTGAATTTAGCACAAGAGATAGAAAAAATTTCTGAAGATGCTGATGGAATACATCTTGATATTATGGATGGAGTGTTTGTGCCAAACATTACTTTTGGTTTTCCAATCGTAGAATCGATTAGAAAAAAATTTGAAGATATATATTTGGATGCTCATTTGATGATCGTTGAACCAGATAAATATTTAGAAAACTTTTCTAAGTATGTGAATAGCATAACAGTGCATTATGAAGCGGTCACACATCTACACAGAACTGTATTAAAAATCAAAGAGTTGGGGTGTGAAGCAGGTGTTACTTTAAATCCGCATACTCCAGTGTCACTTTTAGAAGAAATTCTACCATATGTGGACAAGGTATTGATTATGTCGGTTAATCCAGGATTTACTGGACAACATTTTATAGAAACTACTTATGAAAAAGTGAGAAAATTAAGAAGACTCTCTGATGAGAAAGGACTGAATGTTGAAATAATGGTTGATGGAGGAGTGAATAAACAGAACATCGGATTACTTCACCAAAGTGGCGTTAACACTTTTATCATTGGTGCCAGTGTGTTTTATTCAGAAAATCCTTCACAAGAGATAATCGAACTAAAAAAGGTGGCAGAAGATTTTGAGTGACGTCTATTTGGCTACATCAAACAGAAACAAGGTAAGAGAAATCAATGAAATCTTGCAAAATATTGATATAAATGGAAGTATCAATGTTAAATATATATTTGATGAGATAAAAGAGGATAATTTTGAAGTAGAAGAGTATGGCGAAACTTATGTAGAAAATTCTGTTATTAAAGCTTGGGCTTATTCAAAATTAATAAAAAAACCAGTTTTTTCAGATGATTCTGGTTTGTCTATAATCTCTCTCGGAGGATTTCCTGGCGTGAACTCTGCAAGGTTCATGGAAAATCATTCCTATGAGCAAAAGATGAAGGAATTATTATCAATGCTGGAAAATGAAAAAGATAGAACCGCTTATTTTGCCTGTGCGGCGACGTATTTTGACCCTCAAAAAAATATTTTAGTTACTTGTCAAGAAGAAGTTTATGGTAAAATAGCATTTGAGATAAGAGGAAAGAATGGTTTCGGTTACGATCCTATTTTTATTCCCGATGGATACGATTATACATTTGGAGAACTGACCAAAGACGTAAAAAATAGCATAAGTCATAGGGCAAAGGCTATAAAAAAGTTGCTTCTTTTTTTAAAAAGTGCTAAAATATTAGAAAATAAAGAGTAATTTTTCATAATATTGATTCAAAAGTGGATATTTTTTTGGTTTTATGGTATAATTTCGTTGAAGTTCCGTAGAATCAGGATTTAAGAATCTTTATCTGTTGAAAGGGGGAATGTTTGTGAATAAGAAAGATTTAGTTGATGCTTTTGCAAAGAAGGCTAACGTAACAAAGAAAGATGCAGAAAGTTTCGTTGATGCTTTTGTTGATGTAGTGTCTGAGGCTTTAAGTAAGGGTGAAGAGGTTAAGTTAGTTGGTTTTGGAACTTTCAAAGTTCAGAAAAGAGCAGCTAGAAAAGGTGTCAACCCACAAACTGGAAAAGCTATTAAGATTCCAGAAAAGATGGTTCCAAAATTCGTTCCTGGTAAAGAATTAAAAGATATGGTGAAGTAAATTCCAAAAAATGGGCAGGATTCCTGCCCATTTTTTTATGATAAAGACTTGATCACATGGGAGGGTTTCAAGTGATCTGGGCGATTTCAGATATCCACGGTATGTACGATATTTTAATTTCGCTTTTAAAACGGATACAGATCAAAGATTCTGACACAATGATTTTTCTTGGTGATTATGTGGACAGAGGACCTGATTCAAAAAAGGTGCTGGATCTTTTGATTACTTTAAGCAAACAGAGGAATCGTATTTTTTTAAAGGGGAACCATGACGATATGATGGTCGACCATTGTCAAAAAACTCATGAGTATGGAGAAGGTGTCTGGTTTTACAACGGTGCATTGTCGACAATTAAAAGTTTCAATAACAATATTGGGGAACAGTACATAAACTTTTTAAAAGATCTACCCCTGTATTATGAGTTGGAAGTAGAAAACGAGAAATATTTGTTTGTACATGCGGGAGTTAATCCAAAAAAGTCACTTTCAAAACAAGATAAATGGGATTTGTTGTGGATAAGAGATGAATTTTTAAGTATGTCAGAAAGGTATTATAATTATACCGTTATTCATGGACATACTCCAACATTGTACTTAACAGGTGAAGATAAGATCTTTGTGAAACGTGATAATAATAAGAAAATAATAAGTGTAGATATAGATACGGGATGTGTGTACGGTGGGAAATTGACGGCCTTTGGAATCACTGAGGATAACAGACACGTAGTTTTACAAGCTGTTTGAAAAATCGATTTAAACTTCTTTAATCGTCTTTAATTGCCTTTAAACTCTTCTAATTAAAAATACTTCGACTTTCTAACTTTTTCAAAGAGTGATATAATTAAGGTTGAATAGTATCTTCTCTCTGAGAGGTGTGAGACAATGCTGAAAAAACTAAAAGATTACTGCAATTATTCACAGAGTCAGATTTTGAAACAAATTTTGGAAGAAAACGGTATACAAGTATTTTTAAAATCTCCCATTGGAATAGGTGGAGAATATTTCGGTGAAGGAGCAATTTACGATTTATATGTTGAGGATAAAGATTTTGAAAGCGCGATAGTTATAATTGAAGAATTGGAGAAGGGAGGAATTACTTTGTCTGAACTTAAAAAGACTCCGCTTTATGAAAGACATATAGAACTTGGAGCGAAGTTGGGAGAATTTGCGGGTTGGGAGCTTCCGTTATGGTATTCTTCTATTATTGATGAGCATAACGCAGTAAGAAATTGTGTTGGAGTTTTTGATGTATCTCATATGGGTGAATTATTTGTGCAAGGGAAAGATGCTCAGAAATTTGTAAATCACCTTATTACAAATAATGTGGAAAAGATACCCATTGGTAAAATTGTGTACTCTCCTATGTGTAACGAGGATGGTGGTATTTTAGATGATCTTCTCGCTTATAAATTAGACGAAGAAAAGATCTTGTTGGTAGTCAACGCATCTAATACTCAAAAAGATATTGATTGGGTAAGAAAGCAATCTTCTTCTTTTAATGTTGAGGTTATTAACAAGAGTGATGAATATTGCCAAATAGCTTTCCAAGGTCCTAAATCCCAGGATCAACTGCAAAAATATCTTAAAGATATTGATCTGGATAGTATAGAATATTATTCCTTCAAAATTCTAGGATTGGAAGGAGAAGAAGTAATATTATCAAGGACCGGATACACAGGTGAAGATGGTTTTGAGTTGTACCTGTCTCCAGCGATCGCTGTTAAAGTTTGGGATAGACTTATACAACTTGCTAAAGAGGTTGATGGGAAACCATGTGGTTTAGGAAGCAGGGATACTTTGAGATTCGAGCCTAAAATGCTCCTTTATGGCAACGATATGGATGAAAATACTACTCCTTTGGAGGCAGGTCTAAGTTGGACTGTTGATTTTAATAAAGAATTTATTGGTAAGGAAGCTTTGCTGAAACAAAAAGAAGAAGGAATCAAAAGAAAATTAGTTGGTATGGAAGTACACGACAAGATGCCCGTGAGACATGGGTATGAAATTTTCAAAGATAATGAAAATATAGGGTTTGTGACAAGTGGTGTAAAGTCTCCTACTTTGGGGAAAAATTTAGCCTTAGGCTATGTAAGTAAAGAATTTTCAAAATTAGAAACCATTGTGAGTATAAAAGCAAGGGAAAAGTTACTAGAAGCTGAGGTTGTGAAAACTCCGTTTTATAAAGGAAGTGTAAAAAGCACAAAGTAACAAACGAGGCAAAGGGGCGCTATATCAACTTATATAAGAATAATAAAAAGAGGTGAGATGTTATAATGAATGATTTTCCATATTTACCCCATACCCAAAAAGACATAGAAGAAATGTTTTCTTTTTTGGGAATAAAAGATATAGATGAACTTTATCGGGATATTCCAGCACTGTTCAAAGGTGAGTTGAATATCCCATCGGGTTTGAGTGAATTAGAAGTTAAAGAAAGGCTAACCGATTTATCGCAAATGAATAAAAATATGGAAGAATACGGGATTTTTAGAGGTGCGGGAATTTACAATCATTATATTCCTTCTGTGATATATCCTTTAGCTTCAAATAGGAATTTTTTAACTGCATATACGCCTTACCAGGCTGAAGTTTCTCAAGGTACCCTCCAGATACTATATGAGTATCAAACTCAGATATGCAATCTTACGGGGATGGAAGTTTCTAATTCATCTATGTACGATGGTGCTTCAGCTTTAGCTGAGGCTATTTTAATGGCAGAAAGAATTAATGGTAAAAATCATGTTTTGATGTCTAAATTGGTTCATCCCGAATATCAAGAAGTATCAAAAACTTATGTTAAAGTGCAAGGGATGAATATAGAGCAAATAGGCTATTTATCTGAAACGGGACAATTAGATCTAGACGATTTAACTTCTAAAATCACCCAAGAAACATCTTGTGTTGTAGTTTCATATCCAAACTTTTTTGGTGTAATAGAAGATTTGAAAGCGATAAGAGAAAAGGTTCCTAGCGATGTTATTTTCATTGTAGTTACCTATCCAATTTCTTTAGGGTTGTTAGAAGCTCCTGGAAAATTTGGGGTGGATATAGTAGTAGGAGAAGGTCAATCTTTAGGAAATACACCTTCATTTGGGGGACCAGGTTTGGGAATCTTCGCTTCCAAAAAAAAGTACATCCGAAAGATGCCTGGCAGAATTATCGGTGAAACCGTGGATCAAGATGGTAAAAGAGGATTTTGCATGATTTTGCAGACAAGGGAACAACATATAAGAAGAGAGAAGGCTACTTCTAATATATGTTCAAATCATGCATTCAATGCTCTTTTGGCTTCTTTGTATATGAATGTGATGGGAAAGCAAGGGATAAGAGAAGTTTCTCTTCAGAATTATCATAAAGCCCATTATCTAGCAAAAAAATTGGTAGAGACTGAAAAGTTTAAACCTGTATTTGACGGACCATTTTTTAACGAGTTTGTATTAGAAAGCAAAATTGATCCTGATCTTCTCAACGAAAAACTGTTGGAGCAACATTATTTTGGACCTTTGATACTGAAGAATTTTTATGAAGAAATGGGGAATAAGGTACTGTTTTGTGCAACAGAACTGACTAAAAAAAGAGATATCGACTTTTTATGTTCTTTCTTGGAGGGATTATCATGAAATTGATATTTGAAAAATCAGTTAGCGGGAGAACATCATATTCGCTTCCTAAATTGGATGTCAAAGAATCTCAGATAGATATACCAGAACATTTAGTTAGAAATGAAGCTCCGAATCTACCAGAACTTTACGAAGTTGATGTTGTTAGACATTACAATCAATTAGCCAGTCTAAACCATTCGGTTGATAGAGGTTTTTATCCTTTGGGTTCTTGTACAATGAAATACAATCCTTTTCTGAATGAAGAGGCTGCATCTTTGAATGGATTCAAATTTATTCATCCCTATCAAGAGGAAAGTACAGTACAAGGTGCGTTGGAATTGATGTATGAATTACAAGAATTTCTTAAAGAAATAACAGGGATGGATTATGTTACCCTGCAGCCTGCTGCTGGTGCCCATGGGGAGCTTACAGGAATGCTTGTTATCAAGAAATATCTACAAGAAAATAATTTAGCTCATAAAAATGAAGTTATCATACCAGATTCCGCTCATGGTACGAATCCTGCATCTGCGGTAATGGCAGGGTTTGATGTCGTTAAAGTTAATTCGAATAATGAGGGAAGAGTCGATTTAGATCATTTGAAATCTTTAGTGAATGAAAATACTGCCGCTATTATGCTCACAAACCCAAATACTTTGGGATTGTTTGAAAAAGATATTCTGAAGATATCTGATTTGATGCATAAAAACAACGCCTTGTTGTACTACGATGGGGCGAATTTAAACGCAATAATGGGAAAAGTAAGACCTGGAGATAATGGTTTCGATGTTGTTCATCTAAATCTACACAAAACATTTTCCACCCCTCATGGAATGGGGGGACCTGGGAGTGGTCCTATAGCGGTAAAGTCTTTTTTAAAAGAGTATTTGCCTAAACCTATTGTGGGTATGAAAGAAAGTGGGGAATATTATTTTGATTATGATATCCCTAAAAGCATTGGTAAAGTACGGAGCTTTTACGGTAATTTTTTAGTACTAATCAAAGCATACACTTACATATTATCAATGGGCAAAGAAGGTTTGAAGAAGGTAAGTGAACTTGCAACTTTAAATGCGAATTATTTGAAAGAGAAGTTATCAAAATTTTTAGACGTTGCTTATCCAGATGTCTGTAAGCATGAGTTTGTAATAAAAGGGAGTTCGTTGAAAGATTATGGTGTAAGCACACTGGATTTTGCAAAAAGGCTCTTAGATTATGGCATGCATCCTCCAACAGTTTATTTTCCTTTGATAGTGGATGAAGCAATGATGATCGAACCAACCGAAACCGAAAGCAAAGAAACCTTGGATGAAGTTGCTTCTATATATGAGAAAATCTTAGAAGAAGCCAGGAAAGAACCAGATAAATTAAAAGAAGCTCCTTTGACTTTAACTATTAAAAGATTGGACGAAATAAAAGCCAATAAGGATTTAAAGGTGAAATTTGAGTAGGCGTTGATAAGCTGGGGATGAAAGTTGAAGGTATTTGTTATATTAAGTCAAAAAAAAAGTGAGGCAAAAATATCGACTTACGCCTCACTGTTTTCTTGTTTTAAACATTCTCCACAGATTCCATAGAAAGTGATTTCAACAGAGTCAATTTTGTTATCTTTTAATTCTTCTTCAGTAAAAGTTTTAAAACTAATTAATTTCTTTTCATCTATGAAATTTAATTTATCTAACTCTATATCTTGCACTTTTCCACAATTTTTGCAAATAAAATGCGCATGAGGGGTGATGTTAGAATCGTAATGGATTTTATTTTCAATTAAAATTTCTTTTACTAGTCCTGCATTTTCAAATAATTTTACAATGTTATACACTGAAGTGAAAGAAATCTGAGTTTCATTACTTTTTACTAACTTTTGATGCAATTGATCAATCGACGGATGTTCATTAGAGTTAAAAAGCTCAAAGGCTACTTTGAATCTATTTGGAGTAACCTTAATCTTTTTATCTTTTAATATTTTGATTATACTATTTTTATCGTATTTAATTTCCAACTCTACCACCTTAGTTTAAATTATTTTACTGGTTAATTATAACACAAGATTTTAAAGAATTATTTGAATTATAGTGAAATTAACAATAGTGTCAAAAAACAAGTGATATAATAAAAAGGTAGCTTAAAGAGCAGAGAGCAAAGAATTGCGACCTTATATCTTAATGGGCAAGGATTGGGGCGACGGGGCGCTAAATGAATTTTGGGATTTCTAAATGAAGTATAAAATAATGAAGATTTTTAGGAGGGATACAGTGAGTGAGGTTAAAAAAATCGGTTTAATGACCAGTGGTGGAGATGCACCTGGAATGAACGCTGTTATTAGGGCTGTTACAAGAAGTGCAGTTGTGGAAAATATCGAAGTGTATGGGTTTTTGAGAGGATTTGCTGGTATTTTAGATAAAGAATATAAAAAACTAACATATTCAGATGTTGGTGGAATAATGGAAAGAGGGGGAACCATTTTAAGAACCTCTCGAGTACCAGAATTCAAAGTTCCTGAAGTTAGAAAAAAAGCTGCTGATATATTGAAGGATTTAGGTATAGATGTGTTAGTTATAATTGGGGGTAACGGGAGTCTTACTGGGGGAAAGTTGCTAGCAGAAGAACAAGGGATATCCGTAGTAGGCGTACCGGCTTCTATAGACAACGATATTGCATATACCGATATGAGCATAGGTGTTGATACCTGTCTTAACACAGTAGTTGATGCCATGCAAAAGTTAAAAGATACCGCTTCTTCCCACGAAAGGGCTTTTATCGTCGAAGTTATGGGAAGGACATCTGGATACATAGCGTTGATGTCAGGTCTTGCTATAGGTGCGGAAGCTATAATAATACCAGAAGTTCCCACCGATTACGATGCTTTAGCAGAAAAAATGTGGGATGAAAGAAAAAGGGGTAAGATTAATTCAATAGTCGTTGTTGCGGAGGGATCTGCCAGCGCCTATACAGTCGCCAGACATTTAGAAAATAGAATTGGTTTTGAAACGCGTATAACAATTTTAGGCCATATTCAAAGAGGTGGTTCACCTACTGCTTTCGATAGAATTTTAGCTTCAAGAATGGGGAACGAAGTAGTAAAGTCTATTAAAGACGGAAATTTTAACGTGATGGTGGGCTTGAGTAAAAACGATTTAATAAGAACACCTCTTGAAAAAGTGCTTTCTGAAAATAATAAATTGGATATGGAGATTGTAAAGCTGGCAGGGATTTTATCCTAGGGCGTTCAAGGGGTAAACCCCTTGAAAATTCCCAAGGCATGGAATCTAAAAAAAAGATGTAATTTGGGAAGAAACACCCAAAAGTTACGCATCTTTAGGAGGATGGTTATGAACGAAAAAATAGAAAATAAAAAGACGAGAATCGTTTGCACAATTGGTCCAGCTACACAAGATGAAACGATGATAAAAAAATTGATAAATGCAGGAATGAATGTAGCAAGATTGAATACTTCTCACGATACCATTGCTGATCATGAGAAAAGAGTAAATTTAATAAAGAAGATACGAAAAGATTTGAACATACCTTTTGCCATTTTACTCGATTTAGAAGGTCCTAAGATTCGTACGGGCAAATTTGAGACGGATCAAGTAATGTTGGAAGAGGGACAGAAATTTATTTTGACTATCGAGGAGATCGTTGGCAACAAAGAAAGGGTGAGTATAAATTATAGAGAATTACCTAAAGAAGTTAAAAAAGGAGATTTTATTCTTCTTGATGATGGAAAAATTCGACTTGTAGTCGTTAGCAGCAACGAAAAAGAAATTGTTACGAAGGTTGTAACCGGTGGCAGTATCACTCACAGAAGAGGGATAAACGTTCCTGGAATAGATATCAGTTTGCCACCTTTAACAGAAAAAGATATGGAGTATTTAAACAAGGCTGTAGAATGGAACGTAGATTATATAGCACAATCTTTTGTTAGAAAAGCTGAAGATATCACTAGAACAAGGAGAATTCTAACGGAATTGGGTATGCCCGATCTCCCCATTATCGCTAAAATCGAAACATTACAAGCTCTAGACAACCTTGAATCGATCATTGAAGAAGCTGATGGGGTGATGGTCGCAAGAGGAGATTTGGGTGTTGAAGCACCAGTTGAACAAATTCCTTTACTTCAAAAGAGAATAATAGAGATTGCAAATACAATGGCAAAGCCTGCTATAACAGCTACCCAAATGCTTGAAAGTATGGTTAACAATCCTTTTCCTACAAGAGCAGAAGCTACTGATATAGCTAATGCTATATTAGATGGGACGGATGCAGTTATGTTGTCTGAAGAAACGTCGATTGGGAAATACCCTGAACAAGCTGTCAAAGTTATGGCTAATGTAGCTAAAGAAACCGAAAAAATACTAGAAGAGTACTACTACAAATTTGATTATTCAACATACGGTGGTGGAGATCCCGCTACCAATTCGATAACGATGTCTGCAATAAAAATTGCCGAGCAATTAGGAATTGATGTTATAGTTGCGACCACTTATAGTGGTTATACGGCAAGAGCTTTGTCTAGGTTCAGAAGAAATATTAAAATAGTTGCTGCATCTCCAAGGATAACTACTTATCATCGATTGGCATTGGTATGGGGAGTCACCCCCGTTATCATGCAAAAATTTACCGACACAGATAATATGTTGGAGAGCGTTAGCAATATCGTGAAATCTTTAGATTTTGGTGTATCAGGAGAAAATATCATAGTGACGGCTGGGATTCCCTATGGTTTCTCCAGTAAAACCAATCTCTTAAAGGTTCATGAGATATGATATAATTGATACATTAGTAAAAATTTATTTTTGAGGTGATTTTTATGAATAAAATAGATGAATTAACTCCAAAAAAAGTTGTAGAAAAATTGGATAACTATATAATCGGTCAAAAGGAAGCAAAGAAACAAGTTGCTATCGCTTTGAGAAATAGAATTAGACGGTTATCTCTATCAGAAGATGTTAGAAAAGATGTTATACCGAAAAATATTCTGATGATAGGTTCTACCGGTGTTGGAAAGACTGAGATTGCTAGAAGATTAGCAGAGGTTGCCAATGCACCATTTGTGAAGGTTGAAGCTACAAGGTTTACCGAAGTTGGATATGTTGGAAAGAATGTAGAAAGTATGGTCAGAGAATTGGTTGATTCTTCAGTCAATATGGTTAAAAAAGAAATGATGGAAGAAGTTAAAGATAAAGCTCAAAGGCTCGTAGAAGAAAGAATAGTAGAAGTACTCGTGCCTTCAAAGAAAAGAGCAAAAGCTCAGCCCTCATTTATGGATGTGATGCAACTTTTCAATCAAAACGCTGAATATTCCCAAAATAAGGACTACGATGAAAATGAAGACGAAAATATAAGAAGAAGAAGAGAGGAATTATTGGAAAAATTAAGAAAGGGCGAATTAGAGGATGTAGAAATAGAAGTAGAAGTCGAGGAACAATCTTCTCCAATGTTTGCTGGATTAGGACCAGAATTAGAAGACATGGGTATACAATTTGGAGAAATGTTTCAAAATCTTATGCCTAAGAAGAAAAAAAGAAGGCGAATGAAGATTTCTGAAGCGAGGAAGGTTTTGGAACCTATCGAATCGGAAAAGTTGATCGATCAAGATAAATTAATTCAAGAAGGTTTAAGTAGAGCCGAAAATAGAGGCATAATTTTCATTGATGAGATCGATAAAATTACATCCAAAGGTGTTTCATCAGGACCTGATGTATCCAGAGAAGGTGTTCAAAGAGATTTGTTGCCGATAGTTGAAGGTACAACTGTCATGACAAAGTATGGTTCCATTAGTACTGATTATATATTGTTTATTGCTGCTGGTGCATTCAGTGAAGCTAAACCTTCGGATCTAATTCCTGAGCTTCAAGGTAGATTCCCAATTAGAGCAGAATTATCAGATTTGACTAAGGAAGACTTTATTAGAATACTCACCCAGCCCAAAAATGCAATACTAAAACAGTATCAGTACTTACTCGAAACAGATGGGGTGAGAATTGAATTCACTGAAGATGGCGTTGAAAGAATGGCAAATATAGCCTTTGAGCTCAATGAAAAAGTCGAAAATATTGGAGCAAGAAGACTTTACACTGTAGTCGAAAAAGTTCTTGAAGAGGTTTCTTTTGAAGCACCCGCATCAGGAGAATGGGAATTGAAAATTGATAGCAATTATGTAGATCTAAGACTTGGTAAAGTATATGGTGATGAAGATCTTAGAGAATATATCCTTTGATGGACGGTAGTGAGCTAATAAATTGTATATTTCAATAATATTTTTTGGAAGTGAGGATATATGCGATTAAATGGTTCCAAACTAATAATCATAATAGGTTGTGGAAGATTAGGGTCTGAACTAGCTTTACAGTTGAGTAAATCTTATAATGTTGTGGTTCTTGATAAAGAAGAATCCTCTTTTGAAAGATTGTCGAAAAGAAATTTTACTGGTTTCACAAGAGTGATTGACACAAGTGATATGGCTGCATTAAAGGATGTGAATATTGAAAAAGCTCACATGGTTTATATTGTCACTCCCGATGACAATTTAAATTTTATGTTGGCTTATGGAATTAAAAAATTAAATTCGGGGGTAAGAATAGCCGCAAGAGTGAACGATCCTTTAAAAAAATCAATTTTTATTAAGGCGGGATTGAATTTGTTTTGTCCCATCGAGGATTCAGTAATGGATTTAGTTGAGGAATTGGAAAAGGAAGTAGTTAAGTATGAGTAGAATTTTTTATATCATAGAGGGAAAGATACTAGCCTATTCTTTAGCTAAAAAATTACTTTTATTGGGTAATCAAGTTTACTATGTGAGTCAAAATAAGGAAAATTTGGAGATTTTAGATGGATTAAAGGTAAATTTTCCGGCTCTTGAGCTCGTCAAGCAAGATCCTACCGATATCAAATGGATAGAAAATTTGGATTTAAACAAAAAAGTCGAAGCCTTAATAATAATCTCTGAAGATGACGCTTTGAATTTTGTCGTGTCTTGGTTGCTGAGAGAATATTATGAAGATATAAAGATAATATCTTTAGTTAATGCTACAGAAAACGAAACTATTTTCAAAGGTATTAATGTCGAAACACTTGTTCCAATTTCTTGGATGCAAAAAATAATAGAATCTTCTTTGATTCATGAAGATATTACTGATTTTTTCAACCCCTATGTGGAAAAGTTATCTATTTTGGAACTTACCATGCTTGAAGATGATAAAGCTGTGAATAAAAAACTGAAGGAATTAAAAATACCTCAGAATTCAATAATCGGAGTATTGATAAGAGAAGACGGGGATATAATGGTTCCTCAAGGTGAAACAATTATTTATAAAGGGGATAGGTTGATCGTTTTGGCTCTAAAAGAACAAGCCAATGATGTTATAGAAACGTTAAAATAGAGGTGATCTAGTGCCTTCTTACAAATATTTTTTAAAATTAAGGTATAAAGTTATTTTCAGAAATACAGGAAATATTATAATAGGTCTTTCTGTTTTGATATTTATAGTAGGTTCTACTGCTTTTATTTATGATTCTTTTAAAGATTTTCTTCCGTTTCTGATTACTGGGATATTATCTTTTCTTAGTGCAGGAATATTTAGGTACCTTGGAAGAGGAGAAAAAAGGAATGAATTAAACACACAGGATGCTGTCGTCACTGTTTTTTTTGTGTGGACGGTAGCGATTTTTCTTTCTTCTCTTCCTTTTATTTTTTCTGGTGAATTAAATTTTTCACAAGCGGTTTTTGAATCGACAAGCGGATGGACAACGACTGGGCTTACGATGTTTTCAGATGTGGAAGTACTACCTCGATCGATCTTAATATGGCGATCGGTGATGCAATTCGTTGGTGGAGCTGGTTTTGCTATAATTACTGTAATCATAGCTGGTACTATGGGTGTTGGTATATATCAGGCAGAAGGTAGAAGTGACAATTTAGTCCCAAATTTGAGGGAATCGGCTAGGATAATTCTTAGAATCTATTTAAGTTGGGCGATTATAGGTATTTTTCTTTTGATGTTTGTAGGGAAGCTTTCCTTTTTCGACGCCTTTAACCATACATTAACAGGACTGGCTACGGGAGGATTTTCCACAAAAAATTTTAGTATCGGTTCTTTTGGTAGTTTGAGGGTAGAAATAATTATCATGTTGCTAATGATTATGGGCGGAACCGGGTTTGGAGTCCATTATGCTGGTTTATTAATGATTAGAAATTTTATTAGGAATCGCAGAGACTATCGGTCCAAAAAAATTTCTTTACTTGAATTAAGAGAAAAAATTAAATCTGAGCCTTTTTTAAAAAATCCCGAAATTAAGACCATGTTCATAATTTTAGTTATTTCCTTTTTGTTACTTTTTTCTTTTACTACGGTTGAAATGTATGGAGTTGAAGATGGCTTAATTCATTCCGCATTTCAGAGTATTTCAGCTCTAACAGGCACTGGCTTTTCAACGGTAGCTTTTTCAAATTGGAATTATTTCGGACTGTTAATTTTGACAATATTGATGATCTTAGGTGGAATGATGGATTCCACATCAGGTGGTTTAAAATTATTCAGGGTTTATATCGCTTTCAAATTGATAATTAACCAGATTAAAGAATTTTTTAAACCCTCTGGAACCACGTTTTACATAGAAGTATATAAAGGGGTATCAAGAAAGAAAATTGATCTAAACGCAATAAAAAATGTTTTAGTAGTCTTTACAATGTATTTTATTACCTATTTTATTGGAGTTTTTATATTGTTGGCTTATGGGTATCCGCTCCATAATGTTTTGTTTGAGTTTGCTTCAACTTTATCTGCTGTGGGACTTTCTACAGGTATTACCTCGAGTCAAGCTCCCTTGGGTGTGATCTGGACTCAAACATTAGGAATGTATTTAGGGCGTCTGGAATTTTTCGTGATTATAAATGCACTTATAAAATTGTTTAAAGATTTGAGAGATATTATTTAAAAAAATATGCTTTAATACTTGAACGATCTTTTGTTTTTCATATTAAAAAAAACAAATTTAGGAAGATAAAAAATACCCGCCATCTATAATTAGGCGGGTTAATTTTATCCTTTGACTGAACCGGCGAGCAAACCTCTTACAAAATACCTTCCCAATATCATGTAAACGATGAGTGTAGGAAGGGCAGCTATTAAAGCTCCTGCCATTTGAACGTTCCATTGAACGACCTGACTGCCAGCCAAATTGACTAACGCCACCGTTATGGGCTGTTTCGTTGGGTCACTAGTTATCGTTACTGCAAATAAGAATTCATTCCATATGTTAGTGAACTGCCATATTATAACAACTACGAAACCAGGTATAGATATAGGTAAAAGAATCTTTGTATAGGATTGCCATATGTTTGCTCCATTCACTTTGTGTATTTACAGTGTCTTTGGAAGCTCTAAAACTTTCTTTTTTATTTGGGGTTGTTATAAGATATGTTTTTGGCATTGTTTAGCAAAAATTCATATGGAGAAGATACGATGTGTTCGATCGCAATTGAGGCTGCACCTGACAAAATAGCATCTTCTTTCTTTGTTGCGACTAAAATTTCTGGTATTTCATTGGAAAAGGTGTATTGTTCAACTATTTTTTTTATTTCTCTGATTACAGAGTTGCCTACTTTTAAAATTCTCCCTCCTAAAATTACTGCTTCGGGATCAATCGTATTTACCAGGTTCACTATTCCTAAAGCTAAAAATTTACTGATTTCATCAATTGCTTTTTTAATTTCATCTGACTTTTTTGATTCATTTAAAATTATCTCTAATGGTAAGTTAAATTCATCTGCTAACCTTGATAAACCTCCGAAACTTTCCAAAGGAATTAAATCTTTAGTTATGACTGTATGGCCTATTTCTCCAGCAGAATTAGAAGTTCCCGAATATAACTTTCCGTTTATTATAATTCCTGCGCCGATTCCGGAATCACCTACAATAAAAACATAATTGTTAAATTTTTTTCCATGTCCAAACCACTTTTCACCTAAAACAGCACCATTTGCATCATTTTCTAACCAAATTGTTTTTTCATAGTGTTCTTCTAGCTGCTCAACTAGCGGGTATTCTTTTAGTAATGGGAAAGGATGAACTGATCGTAAAATTCTTTTTTGACTGTCTATCAAACCCGGCATAGCAATACCCATCCCTTTAATCTTGTAGAAGTCGACTTTGGAGTTATTGATCAATTCATCAATTATTAAAATTAGGTTTTTTAAAACATCAGTGGGCCTTCCATATGAATTTATTTCTTTTTCAATACTATTAATTTTTTTACCCTTAATATTGAATATTCCTGCACGTACTATATTTACCCCGAATTCAATACCTATAACATAAAAAGCGTCTTCTTTGATTTTTATAAGTTTTCTTTTTCTACCTAATTTGCCATCTACAGTGCCAACTTCTTCTACTAAATCCTTGGAAATTAATTCGTTGACTATATTTGTTATAGTTGCGTTTGTAAGCCCTGTTATGTCTGATATTTCTGATCTTGTGCTTGTCCCTTTAGAATTCAATAATTCTAGAACAACAGTCCTGTTTCGCTCTTTAACTAATTCTATATTGTATGTTTTATTTGTCATCAGTAAACCCCTTTGCATTTTATTTCTGCTTCACTTTCAATTTAAATACATTTTATTATAAATGTCAAGTTTGATTATGAGCGTTTATACTCAATTATTATCATTTAAAAGCGATTATTTAGGAATATCTTAAGAAATCATACTTTTTTTATTTAAAAAAATTTGGTCTATATATTTATAGTTTAATACTTGAACGAATATGTAGTTTTCATATGAAAACCTCATTAAATACTGTTCATTATGCAGTACTACCTAATGTAAATTTTTAAAAATTTAGCTAATAAATTCGTTGAGGTTGTTTGAGTGGGAATTAGAGGTTAAGTTTACTTGTAGAAAAAGACTTTAAAGGTTGTACCTACCATCCATTTTGATTCAAATTCTATTTTATAATTTGCTAGTTCGCATAGATATTTAACCACCGCTAAACCCAACCCCGATCCTTTAGCGTGATTTTTTGCCTCGACCCCTCGATAGAATCTTTCAAAAATTCTTTTTTGTTCTTCTTCTCTTATACCTATTCCTTCATCTTTTATAATGAGTTGTTCATTTTGGAAATCAATGTATATATCAGAATTTTCGTAAGAATATTTAATCGCATTGGAAAGTAGATTTCTGAAGATTGTGTAGAGTACAAACTTGTCACCTTTTAAGGAGTGAATATGGCAGTTGAAGTGTAGCTTTACCGATTTTTCTTGTATTTTTTCGTAGAGATCAGTTACTACTTCATTGTATAGTGTACTTGGATTTATTACTTCTTTTTTTAATTCGTATTCTCCAAATTCTGCTTTCGAAAGAAGAGTTAGTTGAGAAATTATATTTTCTATTCTGTCAAGAGATTCTTCGATTTTGGTAACTTGTTTTATAAATTGATTATCTTTCATGAAGTCTTTGAGAATTTGAGTATTTCCTTTTGCTATAGTGAGGGGAGTTCTGAGTTCGTGGGATACAGAAGTTATGAAATCCTCTTTCACTTTTTTTAGTAATTCAAATTCTGTTTTGTCCTGTAATATTAAAAGTTGATATTTTTGTTTGAATGTGAGTTTGCAAAACTTGCTGTATCCTTCAAAGAAATATATATTTGTTTCTATTTCAAAGTCCTCATTATTCAATATATGCTTTGCAAGCTGATCGATTTCATTGAAACTTATGGTGTTCAATAATTCTTTGTTTGCTCCTAATCCCCAAGCTTTGGCCGTGGTATTTGCGTTAAGTATAGTTGTTTTGTTTTCTAACTGTAATACCGCGTCTTCTAAAGAGTCAAATATTTGAAAATCAAACGAACTGGTATTTTTCATATTTTATTTTCACCGTTGTTATCTACTGCATAAGCGTTTTTGTTGAACTTGTATCCTACGTTTCTAATAGTTTTTATCCATTCTTTCCCTATCTTTGATCTGATCATGCTTATATGTACGTCTATGACTCGGTCTGTAATAAATTCATCTCCAAACCAAATCTTGTCGATAATTTCTTCTCTGGTGTAAACTTTTTCTGAATTCCTTGCTAATAGATCAAGTATTTCAAACTCTTTTGAGGTCAATTCAATATTTTTACCTTTGTAAGTTACTAAATAATTGTTTGAGTATATTTCCATTGGTCCAAAAATCATTTTACTTTCGGATTTTTTAAGTCTTTTTAATAAAGCCCTCACCCTTGCTGTAACTTCTCTGGGATTGAAGGGTTTAGTGATATAATCATCTGCTCCTGATTCAATTCCCAAGATTTTTTCTCCATCTGTATTTTTTGCAGAAATGATTATTATACCTATTTCTCTATTCAAAGCCCGAACTTTTGGTAACTCATCAACTGCGTTACCATCGGGTAGCATTAAATCTAGTAAGATTATATCGATGTTTGATTCTTTGTTTAAAACATTTCTCATTTGTGATAACGTACCGGCTTCGAAGATTTGTAAATCTTCTAAACGAAGATAAGTTTTTAATATATCTCTTATGTCTTCATCGTCTTCAACAATTAATACTTTAGGCATGAAAAAGCCTCCATTTATAGATACTCTTCGATTTCCTTGCCTGTTTCTATGTAAACTATTTCTTCGCAAAGGTTTGTTGCGTGATCAGCGATCCTCTCTATGTCTCTAGCCAACAATATATAAGGTATGATAAGTTCTTTGTTGAATGATTCATCCTCCAATTTTTGCACAGCTATTTTTCGAATTTGTCTTTCTAGGTCGTCTACTTCGTCGTCTCTTTTCCATATTTTAACTGCTTGTTGAATGTTTTTTTCTCCAAAGGCTTTATACGAGTCCTTTATCATTTCTAAAGATATGCCGAACATCTTTTTTATTTCTTTATTATTTACAATGTCCTTTAAATCAACATGGGCATAGGTTTCAGTTTTTTCTGCAATATTGCATGAAAGGTCGCCTATCCTTTCAAGATTGTTTGCAAACTTTATCATTGTTACTGCGTATCTCAAATCTTTAGCTAAAGGTCGATACCTTGCTACAATTTGATATACTGATTCTTCAATTTGGCGGTTTAATTCATCTATTTGATCATCCGCTTTTAAGACTTTTTCGGCTAATTCAAGGTTTTTATCTTCTAGCGATTTAATAGAATTTTCAAAGGATCTTAAAACTACAGTTAATAGCTTGGATATTTCGCTTGTTAATCGAGTCATTTCAGTTTCAAAATGTGTGTAATCCATTTATTCCACTCCCTATTTTCCTTATATACTTTCTTTTGTTTGCTTGTTTATTAAAGTTTTAGCTAATTCTACCATTTAAATAATCTTCTGTCAATTGTTCTTTAGGGTTTTTTATAATGTCTTCTGTTTTTCCAGATTCGATAAGCTCTCCTTGAAACATAAAATACATATAATCTGATATTCTAATAGCTTGAGCTAGGTTATGTGTAACGATGATTATAGTGTAATTTTCCGACAGGTGTTCAATTAAATTCTCAATTTTTTGCGTTGCTATAGGATCTAGGGCAGATGTAGGCTCGTCCAATAAGATTATTTCAGGATCAATGGCGATAGCCCTAGCAATACACAAACGTTGTTGTTGTCCACCAGAAAGTGAGCTCGCTGGTTTGTCGAGGTCGTCTTTTACTTCTTCCCATAAAGCTGCTCTTTTTAGTGCTGCTTCGATGATTTCATCCATTTTTCTACTATTTCTTGGTGTGTGTAATTTTATTCCAAAGGCAATGTTTTCATAAATAGACATCGGAAAAGGAACAGGTTTTTGAAAAACCATTCCAATTTTTTTTCGAAGCGTTGATAAATCAATGTTATTTTCGTATACATTTTTTCCCTCAAATATTATTTCTCCGCTTGTTCTATAGCCTGGAATTTCATCGTTGATTCTATTAATACTTCTCAACAACGTTGATTTTCCACAACCTGAAGGTCCTATTATTGCGCTGACTCTTTTCTTTTTGATTTCCATATTTATATCTTTTAAGGCTTGTTTTTGATCGTACCAACCATTAAAATTTTTGATTTCTATCACAATTTCTTTTTCTGTATTCAACTTTTTTGTTTTCCTCCTCTTATTTTAAAGGCTATAGAGTATATTACTAAAATAAGTAATATTAAGAATGCAGAAGTTGCTTTTGCCATCCATTGAGCACTCTCACCATAAGCCATGGTTATAAAATATATATGAGTTGGGAGAGTCATAACGGGATCGAGTAAAGAGTTTGGTAACTTAGTTGAATAGAAAACTGCTCCAGTCAATAAGACAGGAGCGGTTTCTCCGATAACTCTTCCTGCACCAATTAATATTGCTGTTATTATTCTATTTTTTGCTGCAGGAAATAGTATTTTGTAAATAGTTTCAGTTTTTTTTGCTCCTAATGCATAGGCTGATTCCCTTAGTTCCCTTGGTAGAGAGGCAAGGGCTTCTTTTACTGATGATGATATTACTGGTAAAGTCATTATCGCCAAAGTTAAACTTCCACTAAGAAGCGACGTCCCAAATCCAAGAGTTATTGAAAAGAGTGCTAATCCAAACAATCCATAGACAACAGAAGGAACACCGGACAACGAGGTTACGGATACGTCAATTATTCTTCCTAATCTTGATTTTTGGCCGTATTCAGATAGGAATGTACCAGTGAGAACTCCTATTGGTATTGAAAATAACAGGATAAAAAAAATCATCAATAGACTTCCCAATATAGCTGGTCCAATTCCTCCTGCAGTCATACCTTGACTGGGGTACTCTACAAAAAAAGAAGGAGTAAAATATCTTGCACCATCTACTATTACTATTATGATTATTGACAATATTATGCCAAAGGCGATATAACTTATAATTCTGAAAATGAGTGATATAATAGAATCTATTCCAGTTTGCTGTTTCAACTTTTCCAACTCCTCGTTATTCTCCTAGATATCATCGTAAGAATAAAAGATATCGTTAACAAAATTAAACCCGCTGTAAACAACGCAGAGTAGTGAGTACTTCCTATCGGTACTTCCCCCATCTCGCTTGCAATAGTAGCGGTCAAAGGTCTAACCGGATCCCAAATTGATCTAGGAATTATGGCAGCTCCACCCGAAACCATCAATACAACAATAGTTTCTCCTATGATTCTATTTATAGTTAGAATTATTGAATTCAAAATTCCTGATAGGGCTGCTTTGCTTACTATTCTAAATCCGGCAGTGAACCTACTTGCTCCTAAGGCTAAGGCGCTTTCTTTTAAACTGATGTCAACAGATGATAATGCTTCCTGCATGAGAGATGCAGCGTATGGCAGAGATAAAATTGATAATCCAATAGCTGCCAAAAGCAAATTACCTGCTGACCAAGCACCGAAATTCATCAGGATAGGTGAAATATAAATGAATAAGAATGAACCTATTATAACAGTTGGGATCCCGGATAACAAATCTATCGCTGATTTTATAATTCTTTGCTCCCTGTTCGTGGCATAGTCATACAAGAAAAAGGCAATTATATACCCTACGGGTATAACTATAATAGAGGCAAATCCTGTTAGTATGAAAGAACCTACTATCATTGCTAACATTCCGTACTCTGGTGGATCATATGTTGGATACCAATATTTACTGGTAAAAATTTCAGCCCCAACTTCTGTCAGGGCTGGAAGTGATTCTCTTATGATAAAAATGAATAGACCAATTAATGCCAAAATTCCTACCATTGCAACAGCTGTGATTATACTTTGATTTGCGATATTTTTTAAATCTCGTCTATTCACGAATAAAGCACTCCTTCTAAAAGATAATCTTTTTAAAATCCGTATGCTGCAACGTAACCAGCTTGTTCAACTAACTCTTGACCTCTTTTTGATAGTCCAAATGTCAAATATTGTTTAACTGGACCAGTTTCTGGGTAACCGTTTGTAGCATCAACAAACATATACAATGGTCTTGAGATTGGATATACAGAATTTAAAATATTCAGTTTTGTTGGTTGTACACCTTCAACCGATAAAACTTTTACATCGTCAGTTACGTAACCTACACCTGTATAAGCTATGGCATACATGTTTTGTGCAACTGCTTGTATTTCCGCTTGGGTAGATTCTAACATCTGAACTGTTGGAGTCATCCTTTTACCCTCTAAAACTTTTTCCACAAATGTTTCATAGGTTCCTGAGGCTGTGTTTCTTGAATATACAACTATTCTTTGACCTGGTAAATTAGGGCTCAATTGGTTCCATCGTGTGATTTCACCAGTGTAAATTTTTGCCAATTCTTCTATAGTGATATCATCAATTCCAAGATTCGGATTAACTATTACTGCTATTCCATCGTATCCTAAAACAACGGGAATGAAGTACTTACCTTCTTCATGCATCTGCTCTAATTCAGAATCTTTAAGCCATCTACTTGAGTTTGCAATGTGTGTTGTTCCGTTGAATAAAGCAGCAATACCGGTTGAAGAGCCAGCACCTTCCAATGTGATTGTTAAATCGGGATACATATCTTTTAACTCTTCAATCCAAAGTTGAGCTACTGGAAAGATCGTGTTTGAACCTTTTAGAACAAGTGTTTCTGCAAAACTGAAAAGAGCTATACCAACTAAAACAAACGTTAATAATACTTTCTTCACAATATTTCCCTCCTTAATTTATGTTTTCGATGTTATTATAACAATCTTTTTTTTAGGTAAAATCAAGTGATATTAAGAAATATTAAGGAGGTACTTTCATTGATATTTAACCATAATTGATGAACCTAAAAATAAAAATGCTATTACAATTTGATAAATTTTTTAAGCTTCTATCCTTTTCTAAATTTCTAGAATTTGTGCTATAATTGTATTGTAATGTCTCTAAATAAACTAAGTAATTATTTTTAAGAATCGTTAAGAGGTGTTTGATTATGTTGATTGAATCGAAAAGTTATGAGAAAGAAGTAGAAAAGCTATTAAATGTGAAGCTTACTAAAAAAGAAAAAGAAAGAATAAAAATTGCCTATGAATTGGCTGAAACATCTCATAGTGGTCAATTTAGGGATTCTGGTGAGGAATTTTTTGAGCATCCAAAAAGTGTTGGATTGATACTTGCGGGTTTAAAAATGGATGTGGATACTATTATAGCGGGTCTTTTGCACGATGTAGTTGAAGATTGTGGTGTTTCAATAGATAAAATAAAAGATCTTTTTGGGATCGATGTTGCTAATATAGTTTCAGGTGTTACTAAGATTAGCAATTTAAAGCTCAATGAGCGGCTAAACGAAAATGACATGAAATCTTTAGAGAAAGTGGAAACTATCAGAAAGATGCTTTTTGCTATGTCCGAGGACATAAGAGTCATAATCGTTAAATTGGCAGATAGATTACATAACATGAGAACTTTAGAATTCGTCGATAGAAAAAAGCAGATAGCCAAGGCCGACGAAACTTTAAAAATATACGCACCTATTGCCCATAGATTGGGTATCTATAAGATGAAGGAAGAGTTGGAAGATTTGTCTTTTCGGTATTTGTATCCTGAGACATATTTTGATCTAAAGACGAAAATCGAGGAAAAAATTAGACTTGGGCAAAATCGATTGAACGAATACGCGCAGATTATTAAACAAGAGCTTGATAATCAGAAAATTAAAGCGACGGTTGAAGGTCGCTCTAAGCATTTATATAGTATATGGGATAAGATGATTCGAAAAGGAAAAACTTTAGATGAAATATATGACTACATAGCTCTTAGGATAATTACTGAAGATCAGAATAAATGTTATGCTGTGTTGGGAATAATTCATTCTATTTGGTCCCCTGTTCCAGGTAGAATAAAAGATTACATTGCAACCCCTAAATTCAATGGTTATAAATCGCTGCATACCACCGTTATAACCCATAAAGGAGATCCTTTGGAAATTCAAATTCGAGATTGGGAAATGCATGAAGAAGCTGAATACGGCTTAGCTGCCCATTGGGTCTATAAAGAGGGTGTTAGTCAGGAAAAGTTGAAATTTTTAACTGATCTTATGGAATTACATAGGTATATTGCTCAAAATGCTTTTGAATTGAAAGATATCGAAACGAATCTTCTTTCAAAAGAAACTTTTGTATTTACACCAAAGGGAGAAATAATCCATTTACCAAGAGGAGCAACACCTATTGATTTTGCTTTTGCTATTCATACTGAGGTTGGCAATCATTTTTCTGGAGCGAAAGTCAACGGTAAATTAGTCCCTATTTCATACAAATTACAGACTGGGGACATAGTAGAGATATTGATCAATAGGAATTTTCAAGGACCTAGTATTGATTGGTTAAAATATGCTCATTCTCCCAAGACTATATCAAAGATAAAAAAATATTACAGGCAAAAAAACGAAGTGGAGTTAATAGAAAGAGGCAAAGACAAGTTTAGAGAGCTGTCTAAAAAACTTAATTTTTCTATGGATGAAATTCTTGAGAAATTGAAAGAAATAGGATTTTATATTAAATACAATATAAAAAGTGACGACGAATTTTTCATTAAGTTATCTTTAGAAGATATCAGTATTAATACTATTAGAAATATTTTTACCCTCAATGAAAAAGAAGAGGAAACAATCACTACGGTCGAAAAAACTAATTCAAGTAGAAAAGGGATCTCCGTTCTCGTTGATGGTGAAGAAGGAGTCGAAAGTTATTTTGCTAAATGTTGTATGCCTGTTCCAGGTGATGAAATTATTGGTGTGATAACCCGTAGAGGCATCGGCATACATAGAAAAGATTGTAATAATATTCAGGATATTGATGATAGTAAGAAGGTAAATGTTGAGTGGAACGAACTCAATCAAAACAAATTTTCTACAGTATTAATGATTGATGTGGAAAGTAAAAATGTTTTAAATAACGTTAGAAATGTTATAAATAATGAAGGGGGACATATTGAAAAATTCGAAATGACAAATAATTCTAATTATCTTAATATTAGGATATATTTAGCTGTTCAGAATTTAAAGCATCTGAGTCTTTTGAGTAATAAATTGAAAAATTCTAAAGGTGTTTATTCTGTTAGGAGGGTATAATTTGAGGGCAGTGGTTCAAAGAGTATCACAAGCTTCCGTAACCATTTCTGATAACATTGTTGCTCAAATAGAAAAAGGTCTCCTGGTTTTCTTGGGCATTTCGAAAATTGATCAAGTATCAGATATTAGTTGGATGGCTGATAAGATTGTAAATCTTAGAATTTTTGAAGATGATCAAAATAAAATGAATAGATCTTTATTAGATATTATGGGGGATATGATCGTTGTCTCTCAATTCACTTTATATGGTGATTGTAGAAAAGGAAGGAGACCATCCTTCACTGATTCGGCAACTCCTGAGAAAGCTAAAGTTCTTTACGATAATTTTCTTTCCTATCTTAAAGAAAAATACCCTATAAACGTTCAACAAGGTGAGTTTCAAGCTCATATGAAAGTAAATATTGTCAACGATGGTCCAGTGACTTTACTTTTAGATTCTCAAAAGTTGTTTTGAATTTAACAAATATCTTTGATTGGAGGGATTTTATGAAAGAGTTAGAAGTTACCGTTTTTGTCTACAACGAAGATCCTTTTGAAGCACACATTTCATCGGAAGGTGTAGAATCAGGAGTTAATCAATCTAATGTGCATAAAATATATTTAGGTTATGAAAAACCTCAAAAAGGAGTCGTTGTTAAATTCAAACTACCTAACGGCGAGAAAAAATACATTAGGGGTGAATAGATGATTCTATTTCATTCATAATTTCACTAATATCTATTGGAGAGAAGTGTAATATCTCCTCTTTTATAGTTTTAAAGGTATCGATAAAATATTTATTTTGGTTTCCGGTACTTATTTCTAGTGAACATTCTATTAGTGCAGCCATTAGATCAGAAGTTTTCACGTATGCTCCATAATCATTTTCGAATGGAGCATATATGTATTTTTCGTATTTTTTAATTTTCTCTTTCAAAGCAATTTTATCATTGTACCAGTCTTTAATGAAGTCTTTTTCTATTTCTCCAATTATTTCTTCTAAGCCTCGTACTTTTCTTTTAGTGGGGCTTATCACATCACCTGTAAATGCTTCAGGCAAATCATGTAGTATTGAAGCAATCATAATATCGTAAATTTCTTTCATTTGTAAATTAGCTTTTAGAGCTAAAAGATAAGAAATTAAAAAAACGAAAAAAGTATGTGAAGCTACAGAACTTTTAATATTTCTATGATTTTTGTTCCATCTTATCATAGTCACCAATCTTGTTGATATTTCTAACAATTCATTAGCTAATTCTTCTATCTCTTTTTTATCTTGTATATCCATTTTTTTTATTTTCGTTTGGTTTTTTATTTTAGGTTCAGTGTAATATTCAGGAAAGACTCTTTCGTTAATACTTGCTTCTTTTTGAGCGACGAGAAGGTTTATCATTCTAACTTTTTTTTCTATTTCTTCATCAAAGGCATAATGAATTAATAGTTTTGATCTAATATCGATATCAAAATAAGATTCTACTTCTTTGTAGGTTTTGTTAATCACTTCATCCCAAAGTTTTTTGCCTTTTTCTTCAATTTTGCTTTTGGTAGCCAATGATATGTCTGATAATCTTATTTTGGGAATTGCTTCATATATTTTGTTGTGAAGTATTTTTACCAAATTTTCCTTAGATTCTTCGGAGAATACAAATATACTTAAAAGAAGGTTGTTGTATATGTTGTCGGATTCGCTAAATCTTACAATTGCAGGATTGTTGTTCCATCTGTAGACTGTAAACAAATTAGAACTTTCTAAAAGAAAATTACCAATGTTCATTTAATCACCTTCTTAATTGATTCAATATTTCGCTTTTGTATTTCTTAATTATTTTAACACATTTTTTAATTTATGATTATTTGAATTGATGGTATAATTTATTTTGTGCTTAGAATAGTGAAATGAGAAAGGGGTTTATATGTGAAAAGTATTTTCATCGCTGGAATTTCCGGGTCAATTGGTCAACAGGCTATAGAAGTGTTAAATAGCGGGTGGTTTAAAGACAATTTTAAGATAGTAGGAGGATCTGTTTATAAGAGTTGGGATAAATTAAAAGAAGCCATCGATAAATACGATCTGATTAGTGCTGGGATAGTTGAAAATATTGAAAATATGCCCAAAACTTTTAATGGTTGTCGCATTTTTACTGGCGCAGATGCTGTTGAAAGGAGCATAGAGTTTTGTAATCCTGATTACTCTCTGATCGCTACTTCTGGTTTTTCTGGGGTTAAAAACACCTTAAAGGCTTTAGAAGTTTCCCAGCGGGTCTGTTTGGCGAATAAAGAATCGATTGTGTGTGGTGGAAATTATGTTTTGGATTATGCTAGCAATCTCAAAAAAGAGATAATCCCTGTTGATAGCGAACACAGTGCAATATTTCAACTTTTGATGGGTGAAACCTCGACTCCAGAGAAGATTATATTAACAGCCAGCGGTGGAGCTTTAAGAGATTACCCAGTTGAAACCCTTGAAAATGTTTCAGTGGAAGAAGTATTAAACCATCCCGTTTGGTCGATGGGGAAAAGAATAACTGTTGATTCTGCATCGATGGTTAATAAGTCTCTTGAATTATTTGAAGCTTTTCATTTATTCAAAATAAACAATATCGAGGTTGCCATCAACAGAAACAGTAGGATTCATTCTATGGTTCAATTTTCTGACGGAGTAATTAAGATGCATTACGGTGTAGCAGATATGAAAATTCCAATAGCTTTTTCGATTTCTTATCCTGAACGAAATTTTGTTTTTGAAAAACCTGATTTATTTTCAGAGAAGATATATTTTGAGGGAGTAGATTTCAATAGATTCCCCGCTTTAAAATTAGCTTATAGCATTCTTGGGAAGGCCCCATTACAAAATGCATTTAACGCCGCAGATGAGGTTGCAGTGGATAGCTTTTTAAAAGGTACAATTAAATTTGGAGATATTTATCGTGTGATATACAAAACGGTAAATGAGGTGCAAACCCAGTATTCTTTTGCAAATGACTTGAGTTTTAATGATTTTGATGATATACTTAAAGTGGATAAAATCAGTAGAAATATAGCGAAAAAATATATTATGGAGGTTATCGAATGACGGTTTTATTATCAATTATTTGGTTTTTGATTATCATATCCGTTATTGTAGTTGTGCATGAATTTGGGCATTTTATTTTTGCGAAAATTTTTAAGACGAGAGTTGAAGAATTCTCTATTGGATTTGGGCCTGCATTATTCAAGATTCCTGGTAAAGAAACCACATTTCGCTTCAATATCATTCCATTGGGTGGTTATGTTAGATTGGCTGGTGAGGAAGTTTTAGAAGAAGGTTATACTGATACTGATCCTGCACTGTTTTACAACAAAAAACCTTTCCAGAAATTTTTGATAGCTTTTGCAGGGCCCTTGTTTTCTTTCCTTTTAGGTTATTTTCTTTTTGTTGGAATAGCTGGTGTTTATGGTTTTCCAGAGGTAATGGTTGAAAGATTAGGAAGGGACAGCGTTGCTCTCCAAGCTGGTCTTGAGCCCGGTGATATCATTAAAACAGCAAATGGTGAGTATGTATTTAACCCTTCGATTTTAGAGATGGAAATAGCTTCTGGGAAACCGTTAGAGTTAATTGTTATAAGAAACGGAGAGGAAGTTAATGTTACATTGATTCCTGAGCTTACCAACGATAGAGCAATTTTCACTTTTTATGATATTGAAAACGCCGAATTGCTCAATTTGAAAAACAAAGAGATTGTTTCACTAAATGGTGAAGAAGATTTATATTTGGTAATGAGCCGAATGGAAAATGGTGATCCAATAGAAATACAGTTAGAAGATGGATCCGTTATTGAAGGTAAGTTAGCTCAATATTCTTATTTTCCGCCCACGTATGAAACAGGTATCGTGTACGCTACTTTTTCAAATGTTATAGCAAAAGGTAACGATTTTTTCCAACAGGGAGATAAAATAATTGAAATTAACGGAGTAGCAATTAATAATGGATCTGATTTGCAAAATATAATTTATCGAACTCAATTGAATACTGGAGAATTAATGTTTGCTGTTTCTGGTAAAGAAATTATTAATGAGTATAAGCCATTTAGTGACGATGCTCTTGAGGTGCTGGTAGAGAGAAACGGTCAGATAATTAATATTGATTTACCCAAAGAAGAATTTTTAGATTTCATCGTTCAGCCTGGGATTTTAGAGGTTCCATACGAAAATTGGCATCCTAAAGGGATTGAGGCTCTTACCGTTCCTATTCAATGGGCAAATAATTTAATTTCTTTAACTTTCAGATCTTTTGGGCAGTTGTTCACGGGTAGGTTAAGCGCTGATCAGCTCGCTGGACCGGTTGGAGCTGCTGCCATAATAGGGCAGGCAGCAATGATTGGTTTTGATGCTATTTTAAATTTAACCGCTTTAATAACTATCAGTTTAGGAGTTTTTAATTTGATTCCAATCCCTGGTTTAGATGGTGGCAGAATTGTTTTTTCTATTTATGAAATGATAACTAGAAAAAGGGTAAGTCCAAAAGTTGAGGCTATAGTGAATACGATAGGATTTTTATTCTTAATATTTTTGATGATCTTCGTCACTTATAACGATATAATGAGATTTTTCTAATAATGAGGTGTTCTAAATGTTCTCAGAAAAAGTAGTGGATGTTGGCGGGGTTAAAATTGGTGGGAAGTATCCCATCGTTATTCAAAGTATGACTAATACGGATACCACTAATATTGAGGAAACATTGTTTCAAATTGAACGATTGAAAAATTCAGGTGCCCAGATTGTAAGGGTATCGGTGAGAAGTAAGGATGACATTCAACCCTTTGGTGAAATCGTTAAGAAATCCCAAGTGCCTTTAGTTGCAGATATTCATTTTGACTACAGGTTAGCAATAGAATCTATTAAGGCCGGTGCTTCGAAAGTAAGAATAAACCCAGGCAACATTGGTTCAGATGTTAAAATACGAGAAATAGTTAAAGTTGCTAAAGAGTACAACGTCCCAATAAGGGTCGGATCTAATTCTGGATCGATCGCTAAGGAATTTTCTGATTTACCCAGACATAAAGCATTGGCTGAAAGTGCTTTAAAAGAAGTTCGATTGCTAGAAAAAGAAGGTTTTTACAATATTGTCGTCTCTGTGAAATCTGTTGATGCTAAAGAAACTTTTGTTGCCAATCAATATCTTTCGAGGTTGATACCTTATCCTTTTCATATAGGAGTTACTGAAGCAGGTGTGTTTGAGGATGCAGTTATATTGTCATCAGCAGGTTTAGGTTCTTTGCTTATAAACGACATCGGAGATACAATCAGAATATCCATCAGCGGGGATCCGGTCAGAGAAGTTGAATTGGCAAAAGATTTGCTAATAGCATTAGGCTTGAAAATAGGGGTAAGAGTGATAGCCTGTCCGACTTGTGCAAGGACGGAAATAGATGTTGAAGGATTAGCCTACGAAGTAAAAAAAATGTTAAAAGGTAAAGAGGTTAAAAAAAATATTACCGTAGCGGTCATGGGATGTGTTGTTAACGGTCCTGGTGAAGCTAAACATTCTGATATCGCCATAGTTGGAACCAAAAATTCATCAGCGGCTATTTTCCTTAAAGGGGAACTTTTCGGTACTTTTAAGAGAAGTGAGATAAGAGAGAAACTTTTTGAGATTATAGAAGAAATTCAGAATTCTTAATTAAAGAAGGGAATACTATGGAGATAGATCCCATTACCGGAAAAAAAATGGATAAAGAGATGAAAAAAAAGAAGATAAAAAAATCTAACGATCAAGATGTTACTGTTTCTGAGGTGAAAGAAAAAGAAGGATTTTTTGATGTATTAGTTGACACAAATATAAAAATTTCTGAAAGTGAGTTAAGGAGTTTGATTGACAATATTCTTAAACTGGGAAACAACTTTGTAAAATCTCCCACCCAATCTAATTTACGAGGATATAGGAATGCTATCAAAGATTTCCTTAAAAGATTGGAGAAACATTGGTATGTGATAAAAAACGATCTTGATTTTAAAAATTCAACACCGCAACTACATATGGTAGCCGAAGTAGTTGATGGCAAACTCATGGAATTGACTGATATGATTTTAAAAAGAGAGAAAAATACTTTAGTGTACGCGTCCAAAATTGACGAAATAAACGGATTGATTTTAGATTTGTACAAATAAAAGTTGTATAGAAGGTGTTTTTTTTGAGTGATTCATTTTTTTATGATACAATAGAAAAAATTCAATCGAAAATAGAAGTAATTAAGGCAAGTTCCATGTGTTTTGTTGCAGAAGATAATTTTATTTTAAATAATTTTAGAGATGAATTATTAAATTCAGTTTCAGCTTTCAATCAGTTAGATACATTAATTATTAAACCTTCTGGTGGAAATATTAAGATAGAGCAAGTTAGGGATGTGGAAGAGTTTTTAATGTATAAACCTAACTTTGCAAAGGTGAAGGTTGTTTTTTTTGAGGATATTGATAGATTGAACATAGAAGCAGCAAATGCCGCACTCAAATTAATCGAAGAGCCTCCAGAATATGCTTTAGTATTTGGAACTACTACGAGATGGAATTATTTGTTGCCAACCATAAAAAGTCGTTTTATAAGGTATGATCTTTCGATCCCTTCACTTTTGGTTGAAAATATTAATCGCAAATATGGTGAAATAGCGATTTATTTCAATTTTTTCCGACATTATGATTTGGGGGTTTTATTGTTTCTGAACGATGAAAGTACCGATGTTTCTAAAGTTAAAGATGAGGTAGAGAGGGTACTTAACTTTTCATCCAACAATATCGATGAATTGATAAGCAATTTTAAATTATCTCTTGATTTGCCATACAACAAACTGAAGTTTTCTCTTTCATATTATAAATTGTGGAATATATTAATAAATTCAGACGATAAAGAGTTCTTTTATCTAATAAAAAATATTTCTCAAATAAAAAATGATGTTGAAAATTTATCTTTTTTAAGTAATATATCTTCTTTAGGTGCTATTTTGTTGAGAGATGCGATGGTATTTTTGAATTCTTCCAAATGGAAATTTTTTTGGAACAACTCGTTAGTTTATTTCTTTGGCTTAAATGAACATATTGTTAATTTAGAGCAAATTAAAGATAATATATCATATTTGAATAGGGTATCTACGATGAGATTGGCTAACTTTAACTTTGAAATGGAAATATTTACCCATTTTTTTAGAATTAAAAGATGCTTTATTAGAACCATTAAATAATAATACAATGGGAGTGAAATCTTTTGATAGATCTTGAAGCTGAAGTTTATGGGGTAGAATTGGAAAAGTTAGGTCCCATATATTACTATAATTATATAGGAATCGAAAAAATCAATATATTTGATTATGTTTTGGTTCAAACAGAAAATGGAATAGAAGTTGGTAGGGTTGTGTTGGGCCCTGTTACAATGAGGTTTGAAGAAATAGGCTATGAACCCAACTCAATTATTAGAAGGGTTTCAGACGAAGACAAACAACAAGTAGAAGACAATGTTAAACTAGCCGAAGAAGTTGCACAATATGCAAAACAGATGGTTAGAGAATTAGGATTAAAAATGAGGATTCTTGATGCCGATTTTACTTTTGATAGATCAAAATTGGTAATTTACTTTGGTTCCGATGTTAGAATCGATTTCAGAGAATTGGTAAAGATATTAGCTAAAAGGTACAAAACAAGAATAGAACTTAAACAAGTAGGAGCTAGGGATGAAGTAAAGAAGATTGGATCAATTGGCTTATGTGGACAAGAGGCTTGTTGTAGCAGATTTCTGAGAGATTTTTCTTCTATAAAGATGGAGCTAGCTAAAACCCAACAGATGATGATTAACACAGCTAAAATTTCGGGTAGATGTGGTAAGCTTCTTTGTTGTTTGAAATATGAAAATGATTTTTATAAAGAAGTCCTTAAAAATGTGCCAAATGAGAACTCTACAATAGAATACGATGGAAAGCCAGCTAGAGTTGTAACGGTCAACGTGTTCTTGAAAGAAGTCTCGCTACAAGTAATAGAAGAAAATCAACCAATCTTAATCAAAGTTCCTTTTTCCTATTTCAACAATGGTGATTCTTAAGTTCAACTGCCCCCGTCTAACGACGGAGGCGGAAAGGTTGTGAGAAGATGGATAAGGTTATTTCAAAGAAGGGCTGAATATGGATATTAAATATCCTGAAAGGAGTGAGAAAAACTACTGCATTCCTTTCATTAGTGGAATAGTTACTCTGCCGCAGTAGTTTTTCATGATCATATGAGAACAATTGCAGCTATATTCATAACAATCGGTATTTTGTTCTTAATAATAGGGTTGATGTTTGCATTTAATATAAAACTTGGTAGACTCCCCGGAGATATAATAATAAAAAGAGAAAATTTCGTTTTATATATTCCTATTACAACGATGCTTATTGTTAGTGGATTAGTCACATTACTATCAATTATCGTTCGAAGATTTTTCTAATAATGAATGTAAATTCCTTGGAGGTGTATTCGTTGAAAAAAAATTTAAAAGAACTAAAAAACTTGTCGGTTATCGCCAGAGGAGATATATTGAAGATGACCACTGTGGCTAATTCTGGTCACCCCGCAGGGTCTATGTCTTCTATTGACATGTTTTTATCGGTTTTAAATAGGGCAAATATATTCCCAGATGATCCGTTTAATCCAGATAGAGACAGGATCGTGGTTAGTCATGGTCACACTTCACCAGGATTCTATGTGGCTTTAGCAAGGATGGGCTTTGTAGACATAGAAGAAGTTATTTCAGGATTCAGATATGCTGGGAGCATATTTGAAGGGCATGTTACCCGTGGAATACCTGGTGTTGAGTGGTCAACAGGCAATTTAGGTCAAGGTTTATCAGCTGGGATAGGAATGGCTTTGGCAGCGAAAAAGAGGGGAAAAGACTATAGAGTTTACGTATTTAGTAGTGATGGAGAAAGCTCAAAAGGGCAAATTGCAGAAGCTCGAAGAACTGCCATAAAAGAAGGCTTAAATAACCTAATAGTGTTACTTGATTACAACGATATTCAAATATCCGGAAGAGCCAGAGATATCTTATCAGTAAATATAGTTGGAGAATATGAAGCGGCTGGCTGGAACGTTATAGAAATCGATGGACACAATTTTGATCAAATCAATAAGGCTTTAGAAGTAGCTGAAAATGAACCATTAAGGCCAACTGTGATTGTAGCTAAGACGATTATAGGGAAAGGCGTTTCTTTTATGGAAAACACCCCAACCTATCACGGTAAAGCACTCACTAAAGAACAGCTAAGTAAAGCTTTAGAAGAATTAGGTTTAGAAAACGATGTGGAAAAGTACATTGAAAAAAGAAAAAATATGGCTTTAACTAGGGATAAACTAAGTTATCCAAATATTGAATTAAATGTTGAGACAGGACAACCTATAGTATATGGCAAGGGAGAAAAGGTTGCCAATCGTAATGCTTTTGGTAACGCTATTGCTGATCTTGCGAAACTGAACATGGAGAATTTTCCAGTAGTTGCGATCGATTGTGATCTGAAACCATCCGTTAATTTGGAAAAATTTGAAAAAGTCAATCCCGAAGGTTATATTCAAATTGGTATTGAGGAGCATAACGCAGCCACCATTGGAGGAGCATTGTCCGTTAGTGGAGCATTAACTTTTTTCGCTGATTTTGGGGTATTTGGCTTGGATGAGGCATTTAATCAGCAAAGATTAAACGATATTAATCACACTAATTTAAAGACTGTTGTCACCCACTGTGGTATCGATGTTGGAGAAGATGGTAAGACTCATCATGAAGTTAATTATATTGGGATAGTCAGAAGTTTATACCATACTAAATTGATCGTACCTTGTGATGCCAATCAAACTGATAAAGCGATTAGGTATGCTGCCAAAGTTCCTGGCAACTTTGTGATTGCAATGGGAAGGTCCTCCTTGCCAATCTTGTTAGATGAAGAGGGTAACGTTTATTACAATAACGATTATAACTTCGAGTATGGGAAGTTGGATGTTTTTAGAAAAGGTAGAGACCTAACAGTATTCACATACGGAAGCTTCGCTCATTTAGCGGTGGAAGCTGCTGATAAGTTGAAAGAAGAAGATATACATATTACAGTCATTGGTGTACCGACTCCTTTAGATTTTGACCTTACTCAAGTGAAAGAATACGTAGACAATACTATAGTATTAACCTTAGAAGATCACAACGTAGAAAATGGTTTGTCAAATGAACTGTCAAAAGCTATGATCAAAAATTCTATGAAACCTTCTTATTTTGAACCTATGGGATTAAAAGAATATGCACCGTCTGGAACAATCAAAGATTTGCTAAGGGTTCATGGATTTGATGTAGAATCGCTAGTAAAAAAGATGAAAGGATTAATTGAGAGCAAATGAAGCATGAGGATGATTTAAAATTAACCTTGCAAGAGGAACAAAATGTAAAAAAAGCAAAAAAGGAGCTCCTATTGCCACCATGCGTGAAAGAAAGCGTGTTGTTTGAAGCGTTGTGTCATAAATCCTACGTTTTTGACAACGAAAATATTCAAAGAAAACTTGATTCTAATGAAAGGTTAGAATTTCTCGGAGATGCCGTTTTAGAGTTAGTTATCTCCGAGTTTCTTTACAATAATTATCACCTTTCTGAGGGAGAAATGTCAAAGGCGAGGGCTATAATAGGAAGCGAAATTATTTTAGCAGAAGTTGCTTTAAAGTTGAGGTTAGACGACTTTATTTTTTTAAGTAAAGGTGAAGACAAACAAGGTGGGCGAACGAAAAAGTCAATTTTATCTGATACTATGGAGGCTTTGTTTGCTTGTATTTATCTTAGCTGCGGTTATGAAAAGGCAAAGAAGTATATTATAAAAAACATGAAGGAGTACATCGAGAACGCTGTTGAAGGGAATATTTTTCTCGATTATAAGACGAAGTTACAAGAATTAACTCAAGAAAAAACAAAAAAATTGCCTGAATATGTGTTATTGAGTGCTTCTGGGCCCTCACATATGAAAAGATACAAGGTAGCAGTAAAATTAGATGATGAGATACTAGGAATAGGCGAAGGCTTTTCAAAAAAATTTGCGGAACAATTAGCAGCAAAAATTGCTTGTGAGAAGTTTTTGGATTCTATTGGTGGAAATGATGTCGTTGATTAAAGAAATTGAATTCGTTATTTTAAAGAACACATCTTCAGTTTCACTAACAGCGAATTATTGCTACCTGAACTGCAAACATTGTGGCCGCCATTATCTAAATAATATGGCAAGAGTAAAAGATATTGAAGATTTAGTAAAAAAAGGGTTCACTTCTTTTTTAATTAGTGGTGGATTATTGGAAGATAGAAAGGTCCCAATTACTAATTTTGCCGATACACTATATACTCTAAAAACTAAATACAATTTGAAATACAACGTGCATACAGGGTACGTAGATGAAAGTGACATACATGTTTTAAAAAAGATCGCGGATACCGTATCTTTTGATCTGGTTGGAGATCAGCAAACGGTAAAAGAGGTTTATGGGGAATTTGATTATGATAAGATGTGGACTTCTTTCGAATTACTTGTAAATAATGATTTCGTTGTTAAACCACATATTACCATAGGTTTGAATAAAGGAGAATTTTCTCATGAACAAAAAGCAATTGAAAAATTAAAGAAATTTGGAGATCGGATAGATGAAATTATATTTCTAGTTTTTATACCCACGGTTGGAACTGAATTCTATTCTTATCAACCTCCAAAAGTGGCTGAAGTTGTTTCTTTTCTTTCAAGGGTAAGAAACGATTTTTCACATAAAAAGTTAACCTTAGGTTGTATGCATCCTAAAGGGAAATATAGAGAAGAACTACAAACCGAGCTTTTGGGTATTGTAAATAAAATTGTTCAACCTATCGGCAAAGTTATAGAAAAAGCCGAAAGAGAAAATTTCCAGATTAGCTATAGTTACGAATGTTGTGCGTTCTCCTCCAACGGTCGGGTGGGGAGCGGGGCTAGAGGCGCTATATAAAGTTTTAGAGTTTCTAAAAGGCTGCATGATGAGTGGAGGTATATTGTAGAATGGATATTTTACCTTCTTACATGAAGTTATATGAATCAGGTGAACTTCATAGAAGACGTGATTATTTGATCAAACGCTTAGAAGAATGTGATCTTTGCCCTCGTCAGTGTAAAGTAAATAGGCTAAAAAATGTGGGATCTTGTAGGGTAGGGAATGAAATAAAAATTTCCGAATACGTTCTTTATCCGGGAGAAGAGCCTGTATTAAAAGGAGAAAATGGTGCAGGTGGTGTCTTCTTTAGCAATTGCACGATGAGATGTGTGTACTGTCAGAATTTCAATTTCAGTCAGTTGGGTTTCGGAAAGAAGATTTCTACTGAAGAGTTGGGAGAAATTTTCTTAAAATTGCAGAATGAAATGAAGGCCGCTAATTTAGATTTGGTAACAGCAACTCCATACTTACCTTTTATTTTTGATGCTTTAATATATGCAGTAGAAGGGGGATTTCGCTTGCCTATAGTATGGAACTCTTCATCTTATGAAAGTATAGAGACTTTGAAGTTAATGGAAGATGTCGTTGATATTTATTTGGCTGATATAAGGTATACTAGCAATATTGTGGGTAAACGATATTCAGGGGTAAAAGATTACTGGAGTAATGCCAAATTAGCTGTTAAAGAGATGTATCGTCAAATTGGAGAAACTTTTCTGGTAGATGAAAAGTCTAATATTTTAAAAAGAGGAATAATAATTCGTATTCTAGTATTACCGAATTTAATAAACCAAGCAAAAGAAGCCTTAAAATTCTTAAAGTATGAAATCTCGGAAAAGATACATGTCAGCTTAATGGACCAATATGTTCCGGTTTATAAGGCTAAAAATTTTGAAAAGTTATCAAGATATTTATATAAATCAGAATATCAGGAAGTAGTCGATTATTTGTATGAATTAGGGTTTGAAAATGGTTGGATTCAGACTCACAATTTAAAAGAAGATAATGAAGTTTTTTCAACGTCACAATAAACATTGGTGACTATCCGAGGGGTGATTTCATGAAAGAAATAGAACTAATGAGGTACGTTCTTGATCAGTTACAAGATGGAGTAATGGCAATAGATGAAAGGGAAAGAATTTTTTACATAAACGATGCCGCCTGTAGGGTTTTAGGTGTTGATAAAGAAAAAATAATTGGACAAAATGTAGTTGAAAATGTTCCTAATACTAGATTGCACGTTGTTTTAAGAACAGGTGAACCAGAATTCGACAAACTACAGAGTTTAGGGGATAAAGTAATTTTAACTTCTCGTATCCCTATAAAAAATGATAATAATGAAACTATTGCTGTTGCCGCTGTTTTTAGAGATATCACTACATTACAAAAGTTAGCTGAAGAGATCACTAATTTAAGAGAAATGGAAGCTCTACTGAGTTCCATAATTGATTCCACTTCAGATGCAATTTCTGTCGCAGATCAAGAAGGTCGTGTGACTATGGTCAACAGAGCTTACACAAGAATCACAGGATTAACACCAAGAGAGGTCATTGGTAAACCTGCAACTATAGATTTGGCAGAAGGTGAAAGTTTACATATTCAATGTGCAAAAGAGAAAAAACCTATATACAATGTAAAAAAAAGATTAGCCACGAACAAAAAAGAAGTAGTAGCAAGCGTTACCCCACTTTTTGTTAAAAATGAGTTTAAGGGAAGCGTCGCCGTTATTCATGACATTTCCGAAATTCAAAGATTGATAAACGAATTAGAAGCTACAAAAAGGATGTTGAAAAAAGAAAGTGCCACACATACCTTTGATGATTTAGTCGTTAAATCTGAAATTATGAAAGATGTTGTTGCCCAAGCAAGTAAAGTAGCCTCAGTAGACGTCAACCTTTTATTAATAGGCGAATTTGGAGTAGGGAAAGAGGTACTAGCACAAGCTATTCACAACGCAAGTGCGAGGAAAGAGGGACCGTATTTCAAATTAAACTTTTCTTTGATCCCAAGAGAAAGACAAGAAGAATACCTTTTTGGGGAGAATAGCTATCTGGCACAAGCGAATGAAGGGACCCTTTTTTTGGAAAATATTGATCTCATGGATATAGAAATGCAAAGAAAACTTTTAGCTTTCCTTAAAGACAATGTTTTTGATACCAATTATTACGATTTTATTCCTGATGTTAGGTTCATTTTTGCAACTACTGAAGATTTAAAGATTCTTTCTGGTTTGGGTAAATTTTCTAAAGAGCTTTTATACAAAATTTCAGTAGTAAATATAGAAGTTCCACCGTTAAGAGAAAGAAAGGAAGACATTCCTGAACTTGCTCAGCAACTATTACATAATCTAAATAGAAAGTATGGAAGAATAGTTTATGGATTTACTGAAGATGCCTTGAAGAAATTGATGAATTATTCGTGGCCTGGGAACATAAGAGAGTTGGAAAACGTTATTGACCGGGCTATGTTGGCAATGGACAACAGCGATTCCATAGTTACTTCCACGCACATTCCCGATTTGATAGAAAAGGTTGAAGAAGTCACAGGAACGCTTAAGGAAATGACAGAAGATTTCGAAAAAAAGATAATTCTGGAAATCCTTGAAGCAAGTCACGGTAATAAAACAGAAGTTGCCCGAAAATTAGGCTTAACCGTTAGGAACCTTTATTATAAGCTGGATAGATACGGAATTAAGTGAAATTTTTATGTGAATAGGGGGATGAACATTGAAGTTTGAATTTCGTCTAGAGCGATTGAAAGACCTAAAAAAAATTTTAGAAGATAATGCAAGAATGGAATTGGGTAAAAAAAGTAAACAAAGGCAATTAGTTGAAGACGAAATCAAACAGATTAGCAATAAGATTGATACCTTTTCAGATGAATTTACAAAAGAAGTAAAAGATACCATATCGATTACTAAATTATCAAACATGATAGAGTATAAAAATCATTTAAATGAGCAATTATCACAACTACATTTAGTATTACATGAAAAACTGCAAGAAGAAGAAATTGCCCGACAAAATTATTTAAAGGCCAAGAACGAAAAAGATATCCTTCAAAAACTTAAAGATAAAAGATTTGACGAATTTAAAATTCAGGAAAAGAGGGCGAATATAAAAGAACTAGATGAAATTGCTAGATTAAACCATCAACCAAGGGAGGAGAATTATGAATAAGATCAAAGTTTTGTTTTTGTGTTCGAGAAATTCTGCAAGAAGTCAGATGGCTCAGGCATTTTTGAAAAAATACGGAAATGATAAGTTTGAGGCTTACAGTGCAGGTTTAGAAGCAAGTGAAATTCATCCTTTGACCATAAAAGTCATGGAAGAAAAAGGAATATCTATGTCCGAGCAATACTCAAAAAGTTTGGATATATACTTGAACGATAGGTTTGGTTTTCTAATAACCGTCTGTTCCAAAGCAGAAAAAGAATGTCCTTTTTTCCCGGGCGTTAGTATAAGGCTATATTGGCCCTTTGATGATCCCGCCGCTGCCAAAGGTTCTGAAGAAGAACAGTTAGAAGTATTTCGAAAGGTAAGGGATCAAATAGAAAAAAAGATAATTGATTTCGTGGAAAATACTGATAAATACTCTAATATAAAAGATAATTTTCGAGTGTAACTACTTTATTATATTTACTTTTTTTCAAAGAATTAACCTTCAGCTAAAGTTTGTTTGCTATAATAAATTCATAAAAAAATTAATAAAGAAAAAACCTCTTTCTGTATAATGCCGATAATAAGGTTCGGCAGTTTCTACCAAACAGCCGTAAACTGTTTGACTACAGTAAGAGGGGTGTGAGATTTTGTATTTCAATATCCTACCTCTCTACTGTATGAGAGGTAGGATTTTTTATTTCAACATTTTAAAAAAGGAGAGATAACTTTGAGTAAGAAAGTCCTTTTGATATCTGGAAGTCAATCAGATGAGATTTTTGTAAAAACAGCCATTGACCTCTTTGAAGAATGGAAGATAAGTTACGACTATAAGGTGTTTAGTGCTCACAGAAATTTGAAAGAGCTAACAAAATTTATCGAAGAACTTCCAAGTAACGAATATTGTGTCATAATAGCTGTTGCCGGTCTTTCTGCTGCCTTGCCTGGTGTAATTGCTTCATTGACTAATCTCCCCGTTGTTGGCGTCCCTAGAGATGTAGGCCCTTTAAATGGAATAGATGCATTACTTTCTATGGTACAGATGCCTAGTGGGGTGCCTGTTGCAACCATGGGAATTGGAAGTAGTGGGATGAAAAATGCTGCATACTTTGCAAAAAGGTTGATAGAAGGTGAAAGAGATGGAAAATAATGAAAATTTTTTGCTTTTGTACGAAGGGAAAGCCAAAAAAGTATACAAGTTTGATGAGAAGAAATTGTTGATAGAATTCAAAGATGATGTGACAGCATTCAACGGATTAAAAAAAGATCAAATCCTTAACAAAGGAAAAATCAACAAAGGAATTTCTAAGTTCTTTTTTGAAATGCTGAATAATCAAGGTATAAATACCCATTACATCAACGATTACGATGAAAACTCTTTCGTTGCAAAATGGACAGATTTAATTCCTCTTGAGGTTATAATTAGAAATTACACTGCCGGTAGTTTTTGTAAGAGATATGGAGTGAAAAAGGGATTGATGTTTGATTATCCTTTAGTTGAATTTTCTTTGAAAAATGACGAGTTAGGGGATCCCATGATTACCAAAGATGCTATCCTTCTTTTGAAAATTACCACAGAAAACGTATTGGATGAAATCACTTCTATTTCTAAAAAAGTCAACAATATTTTAAGTGATTATTTAAAATCTAAAGGAATTATTTTGGTGGATTTTAAATTAGAGTTCGGAATCAGTAAAAACGATAACAAAGTTACGTTGATCGATGAGATCTCTCCTGATACGTGCCGTTTTTGGGACGCAAATACTATGGAATCTCTTGACAAAGATGTGTATAGAGAAGATAAAGGGGATCTCATAAACGCCTACGAAGTATTACTTGGGAGGTTAGATATATGATGATTAAAGAGGAGCAGAAAACCTTCCGGTTTGAAGTAAAAGTAAAGTTAAGGGAAGGAATTTTAGATCCACAGGGAGCTACTACTTTCAAGGTTTTAAGAAGGTTGAATTACAACGTTGAAAGTGTAAGATTTGGAAAAATTATTGAGTTAGAAATAAAAGAAGATAACTATGAAACAGCTAAAGATAAAGCTAAAGAAATAGCATATAAAATTTTAACCAATCCTGTTTTAGAGGATTATGAAATCATAGATATGAATAGGAAGTGAATAGTGTGAAAAATGTGAATTCGTTAACTGCTGGAGTTATTGTTTTCCCTGGTTCAAACTGTGATAGGGATGCAAATTTTGCTTTAACGATTAACGGTTTTGATACAAAATACATATGGCATGATTTCAATCAATTACTGGATTTTGATTTGGTTTTTATTCCAGGAGGGTTTTCCTATGGAGATTATTTAAGGGTTGGGGCGTTGGCAAGATTTTCTCCCGTAATGAGCTCTGTAGAGAAGTATATATTGAACAAAAGAGGATTGGTTTTAGGGGTTTGTAATGGTTTTCAGATACTAACAGAAGCAGGGATATTACCCGGGGCATTAACCGTTAACACCTCTCATAGATTCATATGTAAAGATGTTGAAGTTGAAGTTGTAAATTATGATACACCGTTTATCAATGATGTTCAAAAAAAGATTTTAATTTTACCTATTGCCCACAAAGAAGGCCGATATATCAATGATAATAAGCTTGATCCTAAAAATATTGTATTAAAGTATAAAGAGAATCCCAACGGTTCATTTGACGATGTAGCAGGCATAATAAATGAAGAATACAATGTCTTTGGTTTAATGCCTCATCCGGAAAGAGCTTGTCATAGTGTATTAGGTAATGAGGATGGTAATTACATTTTTCAATCTATCAGGAGGTATTTGTCTAGTGCAGAATCAATTAACAATTAAAGAGATAGCATTGGAATTAGGTATTTCAAGAGAAGAATTTGATCTCATCGAAGAAAAGTTGGGGAGAATACCCAACGAATTTGAAACCTATCTTTTTTCTGCTCAATGGTCTGAACATTGTGGTTACAAGCATTCTAAACATTATCTCAAAAAAATTAATGAATCTTATGAAAGCGAAAATGCAGGATACGTTCAGATTGGGGGAAAAGCTGTTGTTTTTAAGGTTGAAAGTCACAACCATCCTTCTGCTGTAGAACCTTATCAAGGCGCAGCCACTGGTATCGGTGGGATAGTTAGAGATATATTAGCTATGGGAGCAAGGCCCATAGCACTTTTAGATTCGTTAAAATTTGGTAATATTTGCGATCCAAAGGTGAAGAACATTTTCGAAGGTGTTGTTTCAGGTATAAGCGATTACGGTAATTCCATCGGTGTTCCTACGGTTGGTGGAGAGACTTCATTCAATGAAATATATTCAACAAACCCTTTGGTAAACGTGATGTGTATCGGTATTGCTAACAAAAATCATTTGGCATCTTCCCATGCTGATGGTCCTAATAGACTTCTTGTATATGTAGGATCTAAAACTGGACGTGATGGAATACATGGAGCCTCTTTTGCATCAAAAAAATTGAGTGGAAAAGATGACAGGCCCTCTGTTCAAGTTGGAGATCCCTTTACCGAAAAGAATCTAATCGAAGCGACACTTGAGATATTGAAAATAAAAGGGGTAAGAGCTTGTCAAGATATGGGTGCTGCTGGTGTTCTTAGCTCTACTTCTGAAATGGCTTATAAGGGTGGAGTTGGTTGTGAACTTTATTTAGATAATATACCGAAAAGGCAGGAGGATATAGAACCTTGGGAAATAATGCTTTCTGAGTCTCAAGAGAGGATGCTTTTTTTGGTTAATCCTGGTAAAGAAAAAGAAGTAGAAGCCGTATGTAATAAGTACTTGATCGATTTTGCAGTTATAGGAAAAACAATTTCTACCCCTCATTACGTTGTGAAAGAAAATAGCGAAGGCAAGGTTCTTGCTGATCTTCCAATAGATATCTTAGTTAACGCCCCTGAATATTATAGGAACAACACCATTCCTTCTACTTATATATTGAACAAAGCAAAAAAATACCCAAAGACAAAGATAAAGGATATAGATAAAATATTAAAGATATTACTGTCAAACCACAACATATCTAGTAAAAAATGGATATATCAACAGTACGATTATAAAGTTGAAACGAATACAATATTTATACCAGAACAAGCCGATAGTGCTGTACTTTGGTTAAAAAAAACTCAAAAGGCTATTGCTGTTACGATTGACAGCAACGAACTTTACACCTATTTAGATCCATTTGAGGGTACAAAGAACGTTGTATACGAAGCTGCGAGAAATCTAATCTCTGTTGGTGCAAAGCCTTTAGCTATCACAGACAACCTTAATTTTGGTGATCCTGATGATCCCGAAGTATCATGGCAATTTGAAAAAAGTATTGAAGGCTTGATTGAAGCTTCAAAAGAACTTTCTACCCCAGTGGTTAGTGGTAACGTCAGTTTTTACAATTCGTATCATGAAACATCGATTTTCCCTACCCCAGTTATTGGTATGATTGGGGAAATTAAAGATATAAAAAAAATAGTTAACCTAAAGTTCAAAGATTGTGGTGATGTAGTATATTTAATTGGAAAAACAGATATCAATGTTGATAAGATAGGTGGTAGTTTTTATTTAAAAGTTCTTGAAGGGTTTGTAGGTGGAGAGATAGACTTTGTAAATCCAATGTATGAAAGATATTTGCAAAACTTTATATTAGATCTAATAGAAAAAGGTATTTCAAAAAGTGTGCATGATGTTTCAAAAGGCGGTTTGCTCACTGCTTTGGCGGTGTCCTGTATATTGAGTAATCGGGGTTTTAAAGGTATTTTAGATGCTTCCATAGAAGGACTTTTTGGAGAGAATCAGGGCAGGTTCATCGTGTCTGTTAGGAGTAAAGATTCCCGTACATTTGAGGATATGGCAAAATCATCTAATATCAACTTTAAGAAATTGGGAGAAATAAAATCCAGTGATGACGGTATCGATATCGGGAGTGCATATTTTGATTTAAAAGAATTGAAAAGTATCTATTTCGATAGTATCTCGAAAAGTGTGGAGGAATAATAGAATGTTGATGGAGAATTGTGGTTTGTTTGCCGCATATTCAAAGGCCGAAAAGTACAACGTAAGTGGCAGAATTGTGGAAGGTCTTTTGGCACTTCAACATAGAGGCCAAGAATCTGCAGGGATCTCGGTGTCAGATGGTACCAAAATTACAACTTATAAGGGCAAAGGCGTAGTCAATAGAGTTTTCGGGGGTGGTGTATCAAAAAAAATTAACGGTTATTTTGGGATCGGGCACGTAAGATATTCAACGAAAGGGGTCTCTAATTTCACAAATGCTCAACCAATTAGTATAAAGTATAAAAATGAATTTTTTTCCATAGCTCACAACGGTCAAATTGAAAATGGTCCTGAAATGAAAGAGAAATACGAAGAGCAAGGCTCCATATTTATGACAACTTCAGATACGGAACTTTTTCCCCATCTTTTAGTTAAGAAGCTAAAAGGCTTTCCTTCAAGTTGGAAAAGTGAAGAAATAGGTAAGTTAATTGCTGAAAATATATCTCCTTCTTACTCACTACTTTTTCTTTTTACAGATAAAATCATTGCTTTTAGAGATCCTTTCGGATACAGACCGTTAAGTATTTGTGAAACTGAAAATGGAATTTATATAGCTTCGGAAGATAGTGCTTTCAAATTTTTTCCTCTTAGAAATGCTAAAATTAGAGAAATAAAGCCCGGTGAATTAATTGAAATAAAAAATGGAAAGATAGAAAGTCATTTAATATCTTCTAATAGTCCTAATAAGTTTTGCTTTTTTGAACACGTTTACTTCGCAAGACCCGATTCAAATATATTTGGTGATAATGTACACTTAATGCGTGAAAAGTTGGGAGAGTTGTGTGCAAAAGAGAATCCTGTCGATGCTGATATAGTTGTTCCGGTAATGGATAGCGGCTTTTCTGCTGCCTTAGGATATTCAAAAGCATCTGGTATTCCGTTAGAAATGGGGTTAATGAGGAACAAGTATGTTGGAAGAACTTTTATCGATCCAGATCTGCAAGAAAGAAAGTTGGGAGTCAGACGTAAACTTTTACCGGTTAAAGAAGTAATAGATAACAAAAGAGTTATTTTAATAGACGATTCTATCGTGAGAGGAACAACGATGAAACATATAGTGAAGATGCTAAGGGAGAATGGAGCTAAAGAAGTTCATATAGGGATAGCCTCTCCGATGGTAGTTAATACGTGTCATTGGGGGGTTGATATCCCTACGAAAGAAGAATTAATCTGCGCAACTAAAACGGTTGAAGAAATCAGAGAAATTCTTAATGCAGACTCTCTTAATTTTATTACTTTGGAGAATTTACTTGCTTCTTTAGGTGAAAAGGGAAATAATTACTGTTTTCACTGTTTTATAAAAGATTAAAATTTTTTAAATTATTGGGGAGCGGGGCGAAGGGTCGCTAACAAAGACTAAACAAGGCTTACATGAAAACCATGCAAACAATTAATAAAAAAATCTGCTTTTAAAAAGGGTCACAGGGCGGAGCCCTCCCTCAGCCAGTTTTAGGGACCGCAGGTCCCTTCATAAAAAGGGTGGGCAGCTGGGCGAAGGGGAGCAAATTTCATAGAAGACACTATAACCAAAATTTGGGAGGTAATCCATGTTTTATAAAAACTCTGGTGTAGATATAGACAAAGCTAACGAATCAATTAAAGAAATCAGATCTTTTATTGGCTCCAATATAGGTGCTTATGCTGGGATATTTCCTTTGAAAGATGAGCTATCTAATTATAAAAATCCTTTTTTAGTAGCTACTTCCGATGGAATAGGTACAAAGCTTCAATTGTTAAAAAAGTATGGAAGATGGGATATAGCTGCACAAGATTTGGTGGCTATGAATTTAAACGATTTGGTTTGCATGGGTGCAAAGCCTTTATTTTTTTTAGATTATTTCTCTACATCACACTTAAATAAGAATAATTTTGTCACTTTCATTCGACATTTAAAAAATATTTTAGATGAATATGAGTGTGTTCTTTTAGGTGGAGAAACAGCCGAACTACCGGGTGTTTTTAAAAACAAGAGTGAAGACATCGCTGGTTTCGCCGTTGGAATAGTTGAAAAAGATAATATATTTGACTATTCAAAGGTAGAGCCAGGTGATAAGCTTATTGGTCTTTCTTCTTCTGGGATACATTCAAATGGCTATTCTTTGGTTAGAAAATTACTGGATGAAAGAAAAATTCCCTTCACAGAAAAACTTTTAAACCCTACAAGAATCTATGTTAAACACACTTTAACGTTGCTTAATTATATAAAAGGTGCTGCTCATATAACAGGTGGGGGAATAATCGATAACTTGCCCAGAATAATCCCTGATGGTTGTTGTGCAGAGATAAAGGTTAATTGGGAGATTCCTTCTGTCTTTGAAAGTATTAAACAGTCAGGTGTCTCTGATGAAGAAATGTTCAAAACCTTCAACATGGGTATCGGTATGATTTATGTTGTTTCTGAAGACAATCTTTCTGAAGTTACAAAAATATTGGAATCTGTTTTGAAGGAAGATTTTTTCATTATTGGAGAAGTGAATAGGGCAAACGATTCAAACCAAAAAGTTAGGATCATTCAGTAAAAAACGTTTTTAGGAGCGATATACTGTGAAAAAGATAGTAATTTTAGCCTCAGGTAACGGGACAAATTTTGAAGCTATATGTAAATATTTTTCGAAATCTCAAAAAATTAGTATAATTAAATTGATAACGGATAACAAGGAAGCTCAGGTAGTAGAAAGAGCAAAAATATTGGGAATAGATTATGAAATAATAGATTATAGCACTTTCAAATCAAAAAAAGAGTTCAATGATTATCTTTTTGATCGTTTGAAAGATCTAGATTTTGATCTAATGGTACTAGCAGGATACATGAGAATCTTACCAGGCTATATAGTTAGATATTATGCCAATAAAATAATAAACATTCATCCTTCTCTTTTGCCGAAATACCCTGGTTTACGTTCAATAGAAAGAGCGTATAATAATAAAGAAGAATATACAGGAATAACAATTCATTACGTAGAAGAGAAAGTTGATACTGGGAAAATCATATTACAAAAGAAGTTAAAAGTAGACAAAAATTGGGATCTTGTAAAGTTGGAGGAAGAAATTCATAAGTTAGAGCATCACTATTATCCCCAAGTAATTGAGAAACTCTTGAACAATTCTTGCGAAAATAGAAAATAGTATAGACTCTTAGATAGACTGAGAGGCAAGGCACTGATTCCTTTTCTTATATGGGTGGGGAGCGGGACGAAGCCATATTCCTTTATCCTTATGGGTGGGCTGCGGGGCGAAGGGGCGCTAAAGTAAGTTTTAAAGTAAGTTTAGAGTTTTTAAAGATAATTTAATAAAATAAAATGACATAGGGGGGCATTAGAGTGATAAAAAGAGCATTGTTAAGTACTTACAAAAAAGATAAAGTAGTTGATTTTGCGCGAACTCTTCAAGAACTTGGAATTGATGTTATTTCAACGGGTGGAACCGCTAAAAAACTTCAAGAGAACAGCATTGAAGTTACCCCCGTTGGAGAAATCACCAATTTTCCTGAGATATTAAATGGAAGAGTTAAAACTTTGAATCCTTTTATACATGGAGGTATTCTTGCAAGAAGAGAGAACAACCAAGATATGGAAACTTTAAAAAATTTAAAGATAACACCGATAGATCTTGTTTATGTTAATCTTTATCCATTTGTAGAAGTAGCTAACAAACGCGATGTTGACATGAATGAGTTGATTGAATTTATAGATATAGGCGGACCAACAATGATAAGATCTGCGGCGAAAAATTACAAAGATGTAATTGTAGTAGTAGATGAATCTGATTTGGAACAAATATCCGCTAAATTAAAGACACCAGAAGAGTTAGATGAGAATTATAGATTGTACTTAGCTTCAAAAGCTTTTAATTTGACCGCCTTTTATGATAGTTGTATAAGTAATTATCTAAATGCTCAATTAACAAATAAGGATGATTTTCAAGAATTTTTAACGGTTCCATTTGAAAAAAACTATGAAATGAGGTATGGTGAAAATCCTCATCAAAGTGCCATTTTTTATAAAAATACTTTAACTTCTGGGGCTATGACTTCATTTGAACAATTAAACGGGAAAGAGTTATCCTTTAACAATTTAAGAGACGCCGATTCCGCATGGAAAGCGGTGAATGAATTTGAAGATACAGCATGTTGTTGTTTAAAACACAGTTCTCCTTGCGGTATTGCTTTGGGAGATAGTGTTATAGAAGCATACCAGAAGGCTTATTCATGCGACCCTGTTTCAATATTTGGTGGAATAGTTGCTTTTAACAGGAAAATTGATGTTGAAACAGCACTTGAGCTAAAGAAAATATTTCTTGAGATAATAATGGCTCCAGAGTACGATGAAGAGGCTTTAGATATTTTAAAAGAGAAAAAGAATTTAAGAATTTTGAAGATGAATTCTAAGCCTATTGATACGTATGAATATGTATCAGTTGATGGAGGGATTCTCGTTCAAGAAGTTGATAAACGGGTTATAAACGAATTTGAGGTTGTAACAGAAACTAAAGTATCAGAAGAAATCAAAGAAGAACTTTTGTTTGCATGGAAGGCGGTAAAACACGTAAAATCAAATGCAATAGTGGTTTCAAAAAACAAGGCTACCACAGGCATAGGGGCTGGCCAACCCAACAGGATTTGGGCTGCTACGCAAGCTCTAGAAAGAAGTAAGGATAAAGGAGGGGACGTTTTAGCTTCAGATGCCTTTTTCCCTTTTAGCGATGTGGTAGAAAAGGCTGCAGAATATGGAATAAAAGCGATAATCCAACCTGGAGGATCAATCAGAGATGATGAGTCTATTCAGGCGTGTAGCAAATATGGAATAGCCATGGTATTTACGGGAATGAGACATTTCAAACATATATAATTTGTTTAAATTTTTAGTATACAAAGCACCCATTTTTTGGTATACTATTAATGGGTGATTAAAATGAATGTAAAAATAAAATCTCTTATTTTACTAGGAATTACAATCTTTTCTTTTTATTTTTTAAGGGTAGATTTTGAAAGTATTGCTCTTTTAGATGCTTTAATGGTAATAGCATTAACTGCTATTTCTGATAATATAAGGGTTTATTGGAATTACAGCAATAGGTTGGTCTCTAACACCGTGGGTTTTGTATATGCTTTTATATTGGGGCCGCAATATATTTTAATTTCCTCTTTGGTCATTCTTTTGAGTAAAACAAAACATCAAGAAATAAGTAGAAAGTTATACAGGACTCTCGTGTTCTCCACGAGCTATTCTTTGGCTGCTTTGATTTCTTATAGATTCAGTCCACCTCTTTCTATATTTTTATTTTTGACTATTTCGAAAATTATTAACACCATTATAGTTGAAGGTAGAAAAAATTTTGATTTTTCAGTGTTTATTTATGAATATCTTTACTTTTTGAGTCTTTTACCATTTTCTTACTTGTATTTACAATTCGGGTTTTCGCCTTTTAAGTACTTAATAATTTCTGTGAACTTATTGATACTAATGCTTTTTTATCTGATAATTAAAACGAGAAACGATAAAAACGATGAGATTTTGAGAACCCAAAGAATACGAAAATTAAACGATGTGATTGTTAATTTAAGCAAGGTTATCAGGCAACTTTCCTTGAAGGTATCCTCTGAAAAAATTCTCGATCAAATAGCAGAAATAATGCAGAAAAATATGGGTTATGCATATGTTCTTATCAGTTTGTTTAATTATCAGAATAATAAAGTTGAAAGAATAGCACATCGAGGTCTAAAAGAAGAAATGTTTGAAAAAATTAAAGGTCAAGAGGTTCCTATATCTGAAGTTCTTAAATTTATGGATGAAAAATATAATTATAAAGATACCTACTTTATTCCTCACGCTGATAAAATAAGCGAAACTTATACTTATCAACCTAGGGATGAAGTGAGCATAGATTATTTAGAAGATAATCAGAATTTATGGGATCCTGATGATTTATTGCTATTAGCTTTGAGAGATGAAAGAAACAATATTATAGGGTATATATCTTTGGATTCTCCAGAAAATAATTTAAGGCCGTCTAAAGAGGAGTTGAACATTTTATCGGTTTTCGCTCAGTTAGTCTCACTGGCGTTGGAGCATTCACAAAAATTCATGGAGATTAGAGACCAAGCCGAGAGAGATAGTTTAACGGGACTTTTTAATCATTCAAAATTATTTTCTGATTTGGAAGATTTTGAAAAAAATGAAGAGAAAATTTGTGCTGTATTTATAGATTTGGATGATTTCAAGGACATAAACGATAAATATGGCCATAAGTTTGGTGATGATGTTCTTGTTAAATTTTCTCAATTAATATTGAATACTGTTAGAAATAAAGACAGGGTTTATAGATATGGTGGAGATGAATTTGTAATTTTATTTACTGGTATTTCAACAGAGATTGGTATAAAGATTATAGAAAGGCTCTATGATGCGCTAAAAGTTTTTCAACCAAAGATCAGTTTTAGTGCGGGATTAAGTACTTGTGATGAAGTAATTAATAATTATAAAGAGATCGTTGAAATTGCAGACAGAAAAATGTATCTATCAAAAAATCAAGGTAAAGGTAATTTGATGGTTTAGTAGATCTTACTTTTTGTAGACATAAAACGAGGGTGGTTATTTTTTTTGTAACAGGAGGAAAAAAATAATGAAAGTATTAGTAGTAGGCAAAGGTGGTAGAGAACACACAATCGCTTGGAAGTTATCTCAAAGTAAAGATATAGAAAAAGTGTTTGTGGCCCCTGGTAATGATGGTATATCAATTGAAAATAAATGTGAATGTTTAAAAATAGAATCTATCAAAGAAATTTTGAATTTTGTTAAAAATAACAATATAGATATAACGATAGTAGGTTCGGAAGAGTATTTGGCTAATGGAATAGTCGATAAGTTTGAGGAGTCAAATTTAAAAATAATCGGTCCCAGCCAAAATGCCGCCCAATTAGAAAGCAGTAAGATATTCGCAAAGAGTTTCATGAAAAGGCACAACGTTCAAACTGCATCTTTTAATACATTTATTGAGTTAAAAGATGCCCTTGAATATTCCAAAAAAGCTTCGTATCCATTGGTAATAAAAGCCGATGGTTTAGCGGCAGGTAAGGGTGTTTTTATATGTAATTCTTATAAAGATTCTACCCAAGCTCTTAATGAACTTATGAAAGAAGAAAAATTCGGTGAAGCTGGTAGAAAAATTGTTGTTGAGGAATATTTAAAAGGCTTTGAAGCCTCTGTTTTTTTGCTGATGGATGGTCGAAATTACAAATTTTTTAACGTTTCGAAGGACCATAAGAAGTTGTTGGAAAAAGATCAAGGCCCAAATACTGGAGGGATGGGAGCAATTACACCTCATCCTGACGTTGATGAAAAATTAACAAAGATAATATTTCAAAAAATCATAAACCCAACTATCAAAGGTTTAGAAGAAGAGGGTTTATTATATAAGGGATTCTTGTACATAGGTTTAATAATAAAAAAAGAAAACACCCTGAACGGGGTCAAGGATGAACCCTTTGTATTGGAATACAATGTGCGTTTAGGAGACCCAGAAGCCCAATCGATGCTTTATTTATTAAAATCTGATTTTAGTGATATCATAAACGACATAGAAGAAGAGAGAGTTAACACTACCAATATTGAGTTTTATGATGGCTTTTCTTTTTGTCTTGTGCTTAGTAGCGAAGGTTACCCTTTTTCCTATGCGAAAGGTGAAAGAATCACAATTAAACCTGAAATAACTTCGAAAATCTTTTATTCTGGTGTTAAAAAAGATGGTGAAGATTTACTTACCAACGGTGGTAGGGTATTATCGATAGTAAATAAAGCAAATACATTAGAAGAGGCACGAAATATTGTTTACGAAGAAGCAGAAAAAATTCATTTTAAATCAAAGTATTATAGAAAGGATCTCTAGTGAGTGTTTAACCACTTCTGTTAATTTTGTGACGACTTAAGGACTCCTCGATCTTGAGATATCCTTTTTTCATAGCTTTTTTACTCACCTGAACGTTGAATTGATCGCCTTTGATTTTTTTCATCTTCTCCTCTATACTTTTTGAACGCTCAGAATCTTTTTTTAAGATTTTTTCAAGGACGTTTTTTACGGCGAGTTCGTTTTTAAATGGTTCCAATTGTTTCAGTAGTTCCAATCTTTCTTCTAGCGTTTTAGAAAAAATTTCAAAATTATCGTTCTCTAGCGAATCATCTAGCATATTTTCCTTTTTGTTTATTTTACTTATTAATTCTTCTATTACGGTCTTTTGAGTATTCATTTATAACCCACCTTTTCTCTTTCTTTTGCTTTTAACGGCACTTAGCCCCCGCTCTCCATCCAACGTGTACTTTTTGAATTATACCACATTTAGCTTTACTACAAGAAAAAAGTCGAATATTTGTATTTAGAGACATTTAACAGAGATTAGAGGTCATTATGATCGATTATTTCACTTTTTTGATGTTTTCTTGTATAATATAAGTTGAAGGTATTTTTATTTGCCAAATGGAAAAGGAGAATTCATTATGGAAACCAAAGTTATCGACGTGGATCCATTAAATATCGAAGAGGAAAAAATTAAAGAAGCAGCTCAAGCAATCAAAGAAGATAAAACAGTCGTTTTTCCTACTGAAACGGTTTACGGTTTGGGGGCAAATGGTCTTTCAGAAAATGCCGTGAGAAAGATTTTTGAAGCTAAAGGTAGACCTTACGACAATCCTTTGATACTCCATGTATCAAACGTTAGATCTTTTTTAGAGTATACTTATATCTCTTATGCTCTTTTAGAAAAAATAGAAAGGTTATTACCAGGTCCGATTACTTTTGTATTGAAAAAACGGGAGGTTGTTCCAGATATTGTGACAGCTGGAAAAGACACCTTGGCTATTAGAATGCCCGCCCATCCTGTAGCTTTAAAATTGATAGAGTACGCTGAAGTACCAATTGCTGCACCAAGTGCTAATATTTCAGGTAAGCCTAGTCCAACAATGTCGGAACATGTTTTAAAGGATATGCTTGGGAAAGTTGACTATATAATTATTGGAGGTAAAGTAGAGTTTGGAGTAGAATCGACGATAATTGATTTAACTCAAGGAAAGATACCAATAATATTACGTCCAGGTCCCATTCCACCTGAGAAATTAAAAGAGATTTTTGGAGATATTATTATTCCTGATTTTGTATATGGAAAAATAGAACCGGACTATATAAAATCTCCGGGTATGAAATACAGGCATTACGCTCCTAACACCCCTGTTATTTTGGTTGAACATGATGATGCAAATACTATGGTAAAAAAGGTTTTAGAGGAAGTGAAAAGTTATAACAATCCTTTAGTTCTCTGCCTGAAAGAACATGTTGGATATTATAAAGATCATAATATTAATTTTGACACTATAGGTAGTGAATCAAATTACTATGAATTTGCAGTGAAACTTTTTGAAATGCTTAGAAAATACGATGAAAAAATTGATGCTATGATTATTGAAGGTATAGAAGACAAAGGTATAGGTATAGCGGTTATGAACCGTCTAAGAAAGGCATCATACAAGATAAAATAAATAAACACCCCGAACGGGGTCAAGGAGAACACCCAGAAGTGGGTTCAGTTAAAGAAAGGAAGGGGAAAAAATTGGAACTTTTATTTGATGTTGGTAACTCTTATACAATGGTTGGGATACACGAAGATGGTAAGTTTTTGACTTGGAGAATTGGACCAAGTAGCTTTGAGTCGGAGGATGGTTTATTTGTTATTATTTCAAATTTATTAAATCGAGTAAATGTTGATTTAAACAAGATAACCTTGGCAGGCATTTCTTCTGTGGTTCCCAATGTAAACTTTATTTTAGAACAGATGCTAAAAAAATATTTTAATGTTGAAATTATTTTTGTTGGTACGAAGAACAAAATTAATAATATAGCATATTTAGTAGATTATCCCAAAGAAGTTGGAGCGGATAGAATATGTAACGTTATTGCATGTAAACAAGAATATGGTGACAACGTAATTGCTCTAGATTTTGGAACTGCTATAACCGTAGATGTCTTAGAAGGAGGGAATTTTGTTGGTGGTGCGATAATTCCTGGATTTAAGACCGCTATAGGTGCATTGTTTTCTAGAACCGCCCAACTTCCGAAGGTAGAGATAAAGATTCCTGAATACCATTTGGGGAAAAATACTATCGACAATATTCAAATAGGGGTAATAAAAACAACGTTATACGGAATAGAGAGACTGATAGACGAAATAAAAAGAGAAAGGAACAAAGATTTTGTCGTTGTAGCAACTGGTGGAGATATGAGTTTCCTTTCGAGTAAAACATCTTTTTTCAAGCATTACGACCCTTATTTAACACTAAAGGGAATATTATATTATTCAAAAGAAATAAAAAAATTGTGATAGGAGGCAACGATTTGAACTTCTTGGTTGTTAATCCTTGGATCTACGATTTTGCAGCATATGATTTTTGGCTTAAGCCCTTAGGGTTGTTATACATAAGTGAGGTACTAACTTATTTAGGTCACAGCGTAACTTTTATCGATCTGCTAAACAGGCATGATGATGATTTAATTTCAAAATATCCTCCAAAAGATAAAAAGTACGGAACTGGTAAGTTTTATAACGAAGGCGTTGAAAAGCCGGATATATTAAAGAATATTCCAAGAAAATTTAAAAGGTATGGATTACCTTTAAAATTGTTTGAAAGTAAATTAGAAGCTATAAAAAAACAGAACAAAGTTGATGCAATTTTGGTGGGAATCACTTTAACATACTGGTACTACGGTGGAGAAAAAACTATCGAAATTTTGAGAAATTTCTTCCCGTCAACTCCTATCTTTTTAGGTGGAATTTATTCAACTTTGTATACAAAGCATGCAGAAGATAATTTTTCCAAATTTGGAGTCAATATTTCTCCAGGAACAGGTATGTCTCCTTTAAAGACAGTTTTGGAAGTACTAAACGAAGATACCATAAAATTAGATAACTTCAACTGGTTTGAAGAAATCGATCTTACCTACGATTTTTATGCTTCTTATTTGACTTATGTTGTTCTAGTTTCTTCAGTAGGTTGTCCCTTTCACTGTACGTATTGTGTAACTCCTAAGATGTGGAAATTTCAATATAGAAGTATAGACAAAATAATAAATAATATAGAGTATGTTCTTAAAAAAAGACCCTATGTAAAAGATATCGTTTTTTTTGACGATGCGTTTTTATTAAGAAAAGATATTAAAGAATTGTTGAAGTACCTTTCTAAATTTGACGTTCGATATCATTTGCCCAATGGTATACATGCCCGACGTGTTGATGATGAAATAGCTTTGTTATTGAAAAAAGCAAATTTTAAAACGATAAAGCTGGGATACGAAAGCTATGATTTTAATATTCAAAAAGGGACAGGGTTTAAGGTAACTAATAACGATCTTGTAAAAGCGGTTACATGTCTGAAAAATGCTGGTTTTGATATGAACGATGTTTATGCTTACGTCTTGGTAAATCTACCATCTCAGAATAAGAATGATGTAATACAAGCTGTTGATTTCTGCCATTCGCTCGGAATAAAGGTGAATTTAAACGAATTTACTCCAATTCCTGGCACGGTTGAATACGAAGAACTTGTTAAAAAAAATGCTATATCTTCAAATATAGATCCTTTGCTTCTAAACAACACAATTATCCCTTATTGGTCGAATTTTGGCCTTTCTATTGCCGATATTGAAGAAGTAAAAAGATATACCAAAGCCAAATATATCAATTAGATGAGATTATTTGGCATTAGAATGAATTAGAATTGATTATGCCCAAAAATCTTTAAATTCCTTGGGTTGACAAATTAGAATAAATTGACTATAATTATAGTCAAGGGGTGTGAGATATGTATTTAAAAGACTTTACTTTTTATAGCTTAGCCGAAGCGAAAGCAAAATTATCTCAAGTTGTTGATGAAGTTGAAAACAAAGACATTGTTATTACCAAGAATGGTGTACCAAAGGTTGTTTTATTAGATTATGATAAATTTGTTAAGCTCATGGAATTCGTCGATGAAGTGAGAGATATTTCTCTTTTTGAGATAGAAAACGTAGAGGAATATCATCGGATTAAGGACTTTTTTAAAGATTTTGATTACTGAGTTCATCATTCTTTTTGGTTGACTCTGCAGGTATGGCATAGACTCTTTTTTCCTTATGGGTGGCTGCGAGGCGAAGGGGCGCTAACACAAGTTTTAGTGTTATTAAAGACAGAATAAATTAAAAGATGGAGGTGTACTTTAATGGCTCAAGTTGTATTAGAAAAGGTTAACAAGGTTTATCCAAACGGATTTCACGCAGTAAAGGATGTAGAATTTGAAATAGAGGATAAGGAATTCCTTGTATTACTTGGACCTTCAGGATGTGGGAAAACTACTACTTTAAGGATGATCGCGGGATTAGAAGACATTACTGAAGGAACAATAAAAATAGACCAAAAAGTTGTAAATGATGTGGAACCAAAGGATAGAGATATTGCGATGGTTTTCCAAAATTATGCCCTTTATCCACATATGACTGTTTACGATAATATGGCTTTTGGATTGAAATTGAGAAAAACCCCTAAAGACGAAATTGAAAGGAGAGTTAGAAACGCCGCAAAAATTCTCGGGATCGATCATTTGCTAGATAGAAAACCAAAACAGTTATCAGGGGGACAAAGACAGAGGGTAGCAGTTGGTAGAGCCATAGTAAGGGATCCTAAAGTTTTCTTATTTGATGAACCTCTTTCAAACTTAGATGCAAAACTAAGGGTGCAGATGAGAGCCGAACTTAAGAAACTACAAAAAAGGTTGGAAGCTACTATTGCTTACGTTACACATGACCAAGTGGAAGCTATGACTATGGCTGATAAAATTGTTATAATGAATGAAGGATTAATTCAACAGGTTGGTGGACCTTTTGAGGTATACAATAACCCAGCTAACATTTTTGTTGCGGGATTTATTGGGACACCTCCAATGAATTTCTTGAATGTAAAAGTAGCAAGAAATAACGGCATCTGGTTCAAATCAGAAGGAATATCTATAAAAGTACCAGATGATAAAGCTCCTTTACTTGAAAATTATATAGATAAGGATGTTATATTTGGTGTTAGACCAGAAGATATTTATGACAAGAATTTTTTCGAAGGTGCTGATGAAACTAATATTTTAAAAGCTCTCGTTGACGTTGTTGAACCTTTGGGGAGTGAGACTTTACTCCATTTAACGATTGCTGGACAATCTATGACTGCAAAGGTAAGTCCTCAAACGCGAGCAGAATCTGGACAGAATTTTGAAGTCGCAATTGATTTAAAAATGATACATGCATTCGATAAGGAGACCGAGCAAGCCATATTTTAATTTCTTTGAATCAATAAACCCTTTGTGCGTTTGTCACAAAGGGTTTTATCTAAAGACTTATTATTGATATTGGGGGGATTCTATTGGTCATTAAGTTAGTTTTTGGAGCTCTAGAAGGCGATAAAATCGATCTTCCTGTTCATTACAATAGACCTTTGCAAGGATTGTTTTACTATTTAATGTCAGATACTGTACCTAAGTACCACGATTTAGGAACAAGGTCTGAAGATAAGAAGTTGAAGCTTTTCACTTTTTCAAGGATTTACCCCTATAACTCTTTTAAAGTGGAGAATAGAAGGATGATTTTTAAAGGTTTATTCAATATTTACTTTGCTTCCCCAATTGATAAATTAGTAGAGGCGGTTTTACATTCTTTAAATGAACAAAATGTCGTGAGAATCGAAAAAAATTATTTTACTTTGAGGAAGTATGAAGTTATTCAAAATGAAGTGGATGAAGAAATGCTTGTTAAAACTTTATCGCCCATTACAGCATATTCAACTATCGTCCTACCAAACGGAAATCGTTATACTCATTATTTTTCTCCCTATTCATCAGATTTTAAAAAATTGATAGAAGAAAACCTCAAAAGAAAAGCTTCAGCATTAGGTATTGTAATAAAAAACAATAATTTTTATATTGAACCTTACGGTATAACGGAAAAAAATGAGAAATTACTTTTTTACAAAGATATTATCATAAAAGGATGGACTGGATATTTCATTTTAAAAGGTGAAACTCAATTGTTGAAATTAGCGCTTAATTCAGGATTGGGAGCAAAAAATGCACAAGGTTTTGGAATGATCCTTTCTGTTGAAAAGAATTCTATAAGAGAAAGAAGCTTTCTGGAACTTGCAGAAGAAGGCTGAAATATAGGTAAATTGTAATTTAAATTAAAAGTTCGGGGGTGTAATTATTGAACAAAAAAAATATTTTATATGCACAATCAGGGGGAGTTACAAGTGTCATAAATGCTTCTGCATATGGACTGATAAGTAAGGCTTTAAAGGATCCACAAATTGATAAGATATATGTGGGAATAAATGGTATCACTGGAGTCCTTGAAGGGAAATTATTCGATTTAACAAAAGAATCTTTTGATAAAATAAATAATTTGAAAACCACACCTGCAAGTGCCTTTGGTACTTGCAGACATAGGTTAAAAGAAGGAGACGAAGAAGGTTTTCAAAAACTTTTTAAAACGTTTGAAGATTATAATATTAGTTATTTCTTTTATAACGGTGGTAACGATTCAATGGATACGGCCCATAAAATCGATGAGTATTCAAAAAAAATTGGTTATGATTTAAAAGTCATAGGTATTCCAAAAACAATAGATAACGATCTATACGGCACCGATCACTCTCCCGGTTATGGTTCTGCAGCAAAGTATTTGGCAATTTCAATGTTGGAAGCAAGTATAGATACGCGTAGTATGGCAAAAGATTCTACAAAAATTTTCATAATGGAGACAATGGGGAGACATGCAGGCTGGCTTACCGCAGCTACTTCGTTGGCAAAGTTGAATAGAGATTTTGGACCTCATATCATTTTGCTACCCGAAAGGATTTTTGAAGAAGATCATTTTATAGACAAAGTTCAAAAAGAAGTAAGTAAGAATGGTTACTGTACGATTGCTGTCTCTGAAGGTATTAGGTATAAAAGCGGGGCTTTTGTTTCTGATATGGGATACACCGATAGTTTTGGAAACAGGCAGTTGGGAGATGTAGGAAGAGTTGTTGCCAACATTATTTTAACAAGGTTAGGTTTGAAAGTACATGTGTCTATCCCGGATTATCTTCAAAGAAGTGCTGGACACATCGTTAGTAAGACTGATCAAACTGAAGCGGTTATGGTAGGGGAAAAGGCCTTAGAATATGCTCTGGATGGTATATCAGGATTCATGGTAACAATTAACCGCCTTTCGAACAACCCTTACAAGATAGAATTTGGGAAGGTTCCCTTATTTGAAGTGGCAAATAATACCAAATATTTACCTGAAGAATATATTTCTGTTGATGGTTATGGTGTGAATGAGAATTTTATTGAGTATGCTAAACCTTTAATCCAAGGAGAAAGTTATCCGCTTTATGAAAATGGTATTCCTAAATACGTATCTTTTCCAATTGAAGAGAGATAAGAAACAGATCTTAATTTAAACTAAAAGCCGAGCAGTACGCTCGGCTTTTGTATTATTTAATAATTTATGGCTTTTTGATATCATTTGGAGCTATTGGTGGATTTTCTTTCAGTTCTTTTAGTACAATCTCTATAGCCATATCGAGTTGCGTATCTTTATTTTCTTTATAATCTTTTGGGGTAATATCTATTTCAATGTCCGGATCGGTTCCATAATTTTCAACATCCCATCCAACATCTTTAAACCAAAAGGCCATTTCTGGTTGAGTTGTTATGGTATGATCAACAAGTGGATTTCTGGGCCAGATTCCAATCACTCCCCCCCACGTTCTCTTACCTATAAGTTTCCCTAGTTTCATTAATTTGAAGGAGTGACTAAAAATATCCCCATCTGAACCAGCAAACTCGTTCGTTATAGCAACCATTGGGCCTCTTACACTGTCATATTGATAAGCTTGGGCTTCTCTATATGGTGAAAGATCATATCCGATAAACTTTCTATTCAATTTATCCAAAATCATTGAAGATACAAAACCACCACTGTTGACTCTTACATCGATTATGAGTCCATCATATCTGACTTCGCTTAAGAAGTTTCTGTGAAATTCTACATATCCAGTGTATCCCATATCTGGGATGTGAATGTATCCAATCCGTGAATCAGTTTTTTCATGAACATATTTCTTGTTTTTTTCTACCCATTCTCGGTATCTTAGAGGTGTTTCATCTTTTAACGTTTTGACAACATACTTTCTCTTATGTTCAATATTATCGCTGCTTGATACCACTATTTCAACATCTTTGCCACTACAATTCACTAAAATTTCATTAGGGATTTTATCCTTTATTTCTATGCCGTTTATCGCTAATAGATAATCTCCCTCTTTTACCTCGACCCCTGGCCCAAGTAATGGTGGTTTATTTTTTTCGTCCCATATGTCTCCCTTGATGATGTGACTAATTTTGTATAGATTTCTATCTTCATCGAATATCAAATCTGCCCCTAAATATCCAATTTTATAAACTGGTTTAGGTTTGTATTCTCCTCCCATTTCGTAGGCGTGTGATGATTTTAATTCTCCTTGCATTTCCCATATTAAATCAGAAAATTCTGTTCTTGTTGCTATTCTTTCAACTAGAGGATAATACTTTTCTAATATCTTATCCCATTCAATTTCGTCTAGTTTGTCCTTGTTCCAAAAATAGAACTTTTGTAGGCGCCAAGCTTCACAAAGCATTTGTCTCCATTCTAACAGTGGTTGAACTTCCACATTGATTCTGTGAAAATCTATCCAGCCGCACTTTCTTGTATACTTATTTTCACATTCTTTTTCTTGTTCTGGGGAGGGAGGATTGGTAGTTTTAAGAATTCTTAGTTCATCGTCTATCAGAATTGCGATTTTTTCTTTGTCCTCGGAAATTTGAAAATCTGAAATTCCCTCAAGATAAGTTTTTTCTTCTTTTTCTGTGAGATCGTAGTATTTCAAGGTTAATTTTTCATGTTTCTCGCTGAGCATATCTTCTTCATCTTCCAGTACACCACTTACAGGAGAAATAGCGTAAAAAACCTTCTCTTTAGCAGCTTGTATATTTACATATCTTTCTTCACTAACCGGGAAGGGTATAATTCTATCAGCGATGTTATCAAAATCAATATCAACTTTTATTTCTTCTTCTTTTTTCTCTTTCTCTTCTTCTTCTTTGATTATTTCCTGAAATGGAGAGCAAATATCTTTTTTTAGTGTTATAAGATAAGGCTTTGTTCCTTTTACGAAAGCTAAATTCATTTGAAATCTATCTTCAATTGGGTTGAATATTCTATAAGATAGAAAATAAAGATATTTTCCTTCCGGATCAAAGACAGGGTCTACATCAAATAGAATAGGTTTTGTAACTTGGTGTACCTCTTCTTTTTCCTTATCGAATATCATAATAGCTGCCTGTTTATTGTTTATAAACTTTGAATAAGCAATCCACCTACCATCTGGAGAGAAAGAATATCCATTAATGGGACCAAAGGTACTTTTATCCACATCAATCTTCTTATGGTTTCTCAAATCAATCAAAATGAGTTCGTTTCTTTGATTGGTTAATAAAATTTCTTCATCTTTCGGAGAGGCAACGATATTCATAACCCTTCCTAAGTCATATTCTTCGATTTTATCGATTAAATTGCCAGTTTTTAGATCATACACCTCGATATGTTCATAATTATTTTCATCACTGATTGTTACTGCCTTTTCTTCATCTTTTAGATTTAGGTATGTGGTAAGCCTATATCTGACACCGTTTTCTTTTCCAAGTTGTTTAACGGGACCGTACCAGTTATTGTAATAAAAGCTTTTGCCTCTATGAGTAGTTATTAAATTCTCAGCATCTTTAGAAATAGAGAAACCTTCAAAATACTGTGTTGGGTCAACGAATTTTCTGTTTCTTTGTGGTAAGGTACTGTAGTATTTTATATTTACCTTTTCTGATACGTTATTTGATAAATTCAAAATATAAATATCCGAACCGGCATGGTATACAATATTTTTTCCATCAGATTTTGGATTTCTAACATAAAAATCATTGTGATATGTGTGCTTTTTTAGGTCTTTTCCTTCAACTGTGCAGGAGTATATGTTAGCAACATCGTCATGGTCAGAGATAAAATAAATCCGGTCTTGGATCCATATTGGGTTGGCAAAGTTGGATTTTAAGTCGATCAATTTTCTGAAGTTGTAGTTTCCTTCCAAGTCTATCAGTAATTCACCCGCTGTTCCACCTCTGTACTTTTTCCATCGAGCTGGGTCTCCTGTTTTTCTTCCTAAAACAACACCTTTTTCTTTCCCAAACGAGATTTCAGTGCATATACCAAAATCTAATTGTTTTAATTTTCTCTTATCTTCAACGTCTACTTCCCATAGAGATGTAATCCTTTTAAACGGTTGAACATAATTTGATGAAAAGATTATCTTCCCATTATGCCAACATAGTACCTTGCTGTTTGCGCCTAGATATGTTAACCTAATTGGTACTCCCCCAATTGAAGGAATTATATATACGTCAGGTACTCCTTCATCTCTTCCAGTAAAAGCTATCCATTTTCCATCTTCAGAAAAAGTTAGATCAGAGATTTCTCCAACATTTGTGGTTAACCTTCTGGCTATTCCCCCTGAAGAAGGAACTACCCAGATGTCATCTTCTGCAACAAAGGCTATTTGATCGTTGTAAATGGTCGGAAATCTGTAGTAACCGTTGAACTCTTCGCTCATGAATTCTTTCCCCCTTTTGTTATTATAAGTTTTCATATAGATAGTTGATTATTGAATTTTCAAACTCTTTCACCTTTTGAACATCAAAAGAAAAGTTGTTTTCCATTAAGCTAAAAATATAATATTTTCCACTTTTTGATTTGAAAATTCCACTGATGGCAGAATCGTAATACAAAGTTCCGGTTTTTGCATAAATTTCAAAGTTGAAACGTTTTTCAAGAGTACTGTCTTCGTAGGGTGACGCCAAGTAATTGAAAAATTTAGATTGATACTTTGAATATAGATAAAATAATGAGTCTGCTAGCATCTTTGGTGAAATTAAGTTGTACATTGATAATCCACAACCATCTTTAATTACATAATCGGTTGGGTCGTATCCTAAGGTTTCTTTGATTACTTTTTGGAAGTGATTTTCAGAATCTTCTATTTTCCCATTGCCATAAATAGCGCCAAGATTTCTAAAAATCTGTTCGGCTATCTGGTTGTCGCTAGTCTCCAACATTTGTTGTATAATATCTGTTAAGGGTGGAGAATAATTAGTATATAGCAGATTTGCGTCAGAAGGCGCTTCTTCATACCTTATTTCTCCCCAAAATTCAACACCTATTTCTTGCAAATACAATGTTGTAAGGAAGTTTATATAATCTTTTATTTCATGATTTGTTTTATATTTAAAAGATTCATAGCTTGTTTGCCAAATATTAATTGCAGCGATTTGTGGCTGGGGGTCATCCCACATCCAGCCTCTACCAAAACCTTCTTCGGTCATGAAAGAATAATCGAAAATTATATCGCCGTATATCGTTTCTATTCCTCTATCCACCGTTGCCCTTTTTAGTATTTCTTTATATTGTAAGGAAGTTAAAACAGGGTCTCCAAATCCTTTTATATACAGATTTCCTCTGAAATTAGGTGATATTTCCCCTGTATGGTATATTTTAGTTTCGAATTTGTAATTATCCCCCAGACTTTCCAAGGCAACGAGGGCGGTAATTAATTTTGTGTTTGAGGCAGGGATGAATAATTTATCTGAATTGTAGTTGAAAAGAACTTCATTGGTGCCAAGATCTCTCAATTCAAACCCAACAAATCCTTGAAAACTTTCAAATTTTGAAATTAATTCATTTTGTATTTGATTAGTTATTGTTTTCGAAGGTGGGATTGTGGGAACAGATTTGGGCACAGGTTCAGCAATTTTAGACGGTTCTATTATTTGTATTTTTGAGGAATCTTCGTTATCTCTAGCAATTGGAACCCTACTCGAAATTGGAGCAGCTATGACAACTGTACTAACATTAAAAAAAACTAAAATAAAGATTGTGAGACTCAAGACGGTCAAAAAATTACTGGATCTTAACTGATTTTTGGATTTAATATTATTCACTCCTTTTCAGAATTTATTTTATAAGCTAAGGCGGTTTCGATTAACTTTGTATAATTACCTATGACTTCTTTGAAATCATGATCTTTGAGCATCATACCCATTCCTTTGGTAACAGAAGTAAGAAATTCTAAGATGTATTTAGCTTCGATATCCTTTCTTATTTGTCCAGCATTTTGAAACTCAGCAATCTTTTCTATGATTACCTTACCAAAACGTTGATAGTAGTAATCATTTATAATGGAAGTGATCTCAGGGTGTTCAAAAAGATCATCTATGGGGTACTCTTTCATCAGAGATTGAACATCGAAGTTTAAGTTTGAGAGATACTCAAGCACTTCTTGGAAAGTGTTAAAATCATCAACGTATTTCTTAAAAGGGGTGAAGAAATCGTCCAATAAACTCTTAATAACAAAAATTATGAATTCATCTTTTTTTCCAAACTTTTTATAAACAGTCGATTTGCTGAGTTTGGCATCGTAGATAACCTTTTCATAATTGAAGTTAGTGATGCCGTGATTGAGTAGTTCCCCCTTTGCCAAATCGATTAATACTTCAATTTTATATTTTGTATTTTTTTTTGAAGTTTTTTGCCTTTTAGCCATACATCTTCTCCAACTTATAAAATTTGTAAAATAAGAGTGTAATCTCTTTTCATATTAATATAGCTTCTTTTAATATTTCATCTTTTAACTCTTCTCTTATAGCTCTATCTGAAACAACATCAACTTTAACATTAAGTGCCCTTTCCATTTGTATTTCACCTTCTTTACTTTTTTGCCCTTTTAATTTCAACTTTGGGTATCAATTAATATTATAACATTCTTTGAGCATAAGAAGAAACTTTTAAATGGCTGTATAATAAAAATGGTTGATGAAATACTTGGAAAAGGGAAAAAAAAGATATCACTCCTCATAGAACAAAATAACAAAAAATAAAAAGAGAAAGAGGAGTGATATCATGAGTAACAAAATTATAGCACAAATACTGGGTATTGACAAAGGTTTCGCATTAGATCATATTAGATGTCCGTGAAAAAGATTGGTTAGATCATAATTCGATGTCTTTGAAATGATATCATATCCTTGACTCTTTTTGAAAGGAGACAAGGGAAAAATGGAGGCATTCGATATGGAACTAACCAAAAGGTTGATAGAAAAATATTTGAAATCAAGTAAAAAAGAGAAGTCAGAGATTATTTCAAAGTATTGTGAACTAACAAAAGTAAAAAGAGCTACAGCTGTAAAAAGGTTTGAAAGGTATAAGAATAGGTATCTGTTTCAAGAAAAAGATACTCAAAAGAATTCAAAAAAGAGAAGAGGACCAAAGAAGAAGTATGAATCTATTCATGAAGTGATATTGTGGAAATGTTGGGGATTATCTGGATGTATTTGTGCTGAAAAACTTCATCCGATGTTGGAAGTATACATCGAGGAATTGAAAAAGAATAACAGATTTTCATTGTATGAACTTTCAAAGACAGAAGAAGCAAAGAAGGTATCCTTAGGTACATTGAAAAGAATGGTAAGTAGATTTCCTAAGGTATCTACAAAGAAGCATAAAGGTAATGCGTTCATATATCAAAAGGTACCAATTTCAGCAAACTTTGGAAGATATGCCTTTGAAGAGGTAGGATATATTGAAGTTGATTTCGTAGAACATAATGGAGGATCTAGTGCAGGGCCCTTTGCTGTGACAGCTGTATATACGGATCTTTATTCACAATGGATATCAAGAGCTGCAGGGCTTGGTAAAAATCAAAGGAGCGTTGAGAATATGGATCTTCTTGCTCATACGAAGCTGCCTGTTGACATTATACATTATCATCCTGATAACGATAAAACTATACTTAAAGTGCTTTTTGAAAAGGTAAAAGGGAATAACGAAGTTAAACTTTCAAGAAGTAGACCTTACAAGAAAAACGATAACGCTCACGTGGAACAAAAGAACGGGGATAAGGTAAGAAAATTGGTGGGGTATTTCAGGTATGAGAGTGAAGAAGAGGTAAGTCTGCTCAACGAGATTTACAACAGAGCAGACTTACTAGATAACTTCTTCATAGCTAGCTTTAAACTAAAAAACAAAGTAAAGAACGACACGGGTAAAACAATAAAAAAAGAATACGAGAAACCTAAGACTCCATACCAACGGTTGCTTGAAAGCAATACTGTTAGCGAAAAAACTAAATCTCAACTAAAGAAAACATACGAAAGTTTAAACATGGTAAAATTGAGAAAAGAAACACCCCGAAGGGGGTTCAAGGAAATAAATATTCTTGTGGATAAATTATACAACATTCAACTAACAAAAAGCAAATCAAGTTCAAAGACATAAATACTATCTAACCAATACCCTATTTCGATGACACTTAATTATGATCTAACACGGGTTTTAAGTTAAAAGTCAAGTATGATAGTCCCCTATTTAATTAAAAAAATTTTAAATATTTTTTATTTAAAAAATCCTTATTCAGTTGTACTTCTAGGTTGAAAGTAGCGGTTGTTGTTTGTTCAGGTTACTATTTCTCTTTTTGATTTTTTTTGCTGTATAATTGTTATGAACGCTCATTTCTTGATTTTGTAATTTGTAATGATAGTTAGGATCATATTTTTTCCCACTCTTTACCAGTGAATATATTATTCTCAACAATTTTCCCGCTACGGCTAACACAGCAACAGTATGTGATTTACCTCGAGTACGTAGTTTCATGTAATAATTCTTGAAGTATTCATTGTTTTGAATAGCAACGATGGCAGCGATGTAAACAGCTTTTCTTAGGTATCTGTTACCTTTTCTATTGATGAACCAGCCTTTTTTCATTTGACCTGATTCCTCTGTACGAGGATCGATGCCAACGAAAGCCACCAGGGCAGAAGCAGAATAGAATCGGTTAATATCTCCTGTTTCTGCTACAATATTTAAAGCTGTTTCATTGAAACCATCAAGAGATTGTATTAATTCTACCTGGTTTTTAATTACATCGTTTGATGAATTGTTCAAAGTTTCTTTCAATTTTTCTTTGAAGAGCTTTTGATCTGATTCAAGTTTGAACAACAATTCTATTCTTTTTTGAAGAGCTAACTCATGCGCATCGTTGCCACTTGCTATTGAATTTTTAGAAAGTTCAATGATTTGGTCCAACTTATTTTCATCGAAATACAATTGATTATCTATCTTCATCGCATCAATAAGCTGTTTTTTGTTGGTTGTAGCGATCTTCCTTGCAGAAGGGAAGTTATACAATAAATTCATTAAACTCTTGATAAAGATATTAGATTGAAAAGATTCCAATTCAGGGAACAAAAGGTAGACATAACGTTTGATTTCATTCTTAACCCTTGAAATCTCCTCAGAAAGGTTAATGATCTCGCGAGAGTATTGAGTGAAATTATCTATCTCCTTAGAAGAAGGAATCTTGTCTGGATATTTTCCTTGAACCTCCTTCGGGGCGTTTCTTTTTACCTAAATGGAGATCAGCTTGGAATCAATATTGTCGTTTTTAGAATGGCGAAGAGTTTCACTTTTTCTGAATTCTTTCAACAAAAGGGGATTAATGATATGGACATCATAATCGTGTTTAAGTAAATAAGAAAACAAATGTTGATGGTAAATAGAAGTGGATTCCATACCAATTATAATCTCTCTTTTGTTGAACTTTTTAAGAATTTTGTCGAAAGTGGTGAAACCACTCATATTCTGTTTGAATTTACCACTATCGATTTTGGTCCTATCTGAATTCTGGACGTAGTAATGAAAAGAGTTTTTAGAAACGTCAATACCAACAAAATACATATTTTTTCACCTCGCTTTAGTATTGTTTGAGGATCCGCCTTTTACAATCATCCTTCTAATACGGCCTTGAAAGGTCAATCAAGTATCGGATTTATAGGCGGAAGGTGGGTAGCGAACAAACTTTTAAACGAACTTAAAAGAGAAGAAAAAGGTAAAGAGATTATACAAGACATTGAAGGAACATCCATATCTAAAAGAGTATTATAGATACCTACTAATGTTGAAATGGATGTATAAAGCAGAAACATATGAAGAAGGGAAAAGAAGATTACACATATTGATAGGGATGATGGAAGAAAGTGAAGATCCTCAGGTATGGAGATGGGCCAAAACATATATAAGGTGGGAAAAAGAAATACTCCAATATTTCGTTAATAGAACAACGACGGCTAAAGTAGAAGGACGTCATACACACATAAAATTAATAAAAAGAATAAGTTTTGGATTCAAGGAAGTTTTGAGATATACCAAAAAAGTTCTATTAGGAGTGATGCCAGAAAGATTCATAAAACTACCAAATTTCATCACAGAAGGAACAACATATTGTAAACAGTTATCCTTTCTGAGCTGAAATTATTCAACAAAAAAAGCTGTATTACCTTTTTCATCATCTCTTCAGTCTGTTCCATCAACCATATTTGACAAGGAGCCAAAAGTATTTGACATATTATTACCGAAATGTTATAATATTACCAAATGTTATAATACCCATTTCAGAAAAAATCAAATTGATGGTTAATAAATGATAAAGTAAGTTAAAATAAGAACAAAAAACAAAATAAGTACAAAAGATTTTTTATTAATGTATAAGCTTTCATCTCATTATTAATGACAATTGTATAATATTATTACCAAAAAACAAAGATATCCTATCAAACAAATTATACACCTAGGATGTAAAAATCAAATATTGAAGGTATTAAAAGTCGGTTACAATGCATGTTTTAGAATTTCGGAAGACACTATAAACATATTATAGACACTTTAGAAATAGAAAAATTTTGAAAAGGGGAGGTGGTTTTTATGAGGGTTAGAGAATAGGATAAGATGTCTCGCTTTTCAGAGAATTAGTAAAAAAGAGTTTCAAATACTGAGTAAAAGTGCAGAAGGAGAAAGGAGATATTTTGGGAAAAAATTGATTTTTAAAACCATGATGTAATGAGCATTTTAGAGTTTCTAAAGGCAGTATTAAACATATTATACAAGGAGGTAAAAAGTGATGCTAAGTAAAAGAAAAGAATTAGTTAAAGAAATTAAGAAAGGAGAAATAGAATTAACCAAAGAGCAAAGGATAAAGTTGGCAAAAGAGTTGGGTATCATATGTGATAATCTGATTCTTTCTTTAATACCTAAGGATTATGAAAATTTAAAAATCTCTGACTTAGGAGAAGATTTAATGATAGCTATGGGGAGAACTTACAGAGTAAGTTAGTTATTATGATGTCCCGGTGCCGAATCCTGTAGGTAAATTTTTTTAAAGCTTCTGCAAAGAGAAAGCAGGTTAAAGAAAGGCTAACCAAGGCAATAAAGTTAATAGTTTTATTTCTCGTGCACAGTATCGATTTATCAATTCTTTATAATGGTTGAAAGAAATTAAACGAATCACCTTCTCATCCTTTAATAAGAATATTATTTTTCATGTAATTAAGATATTTTTATGGTTCTATCACGAAAATAGTGGGTAATTAAGCTGGAGTTAAATTAAGTTTACCAAGGGCAATAAAGATAGTGATTTTTAAATTCTTTAATGTTTTAAAACCAAAAGCCCTTTTAGTAAATCCTCTAAGTTTAGAGTTCATACCTTCTATTTTACCGTTTGAGATATTCGTTTTTATGTGCAACAAGATACCTTCTATGTGATTTAAGAGAGTGTTAGCAGCTTTAATCATTTCGGGTATATTTGATTTCATTACCTTTTCATACCATCGTTTAAAATACTTAGCTGCATAAGAAGGTTTCTTGTAATCGAATATCTTTTTTAAACTCAAGTACCAATCCGTATGCTTGAACTGTGTCAAGATGTTGTTTTTCCTTGAACCCCCTTCGGGGCGTCTCATTGAGTCTAACTTTATCTTTCTCAGTAAGGTTGTTAGGATGTTTTAATAGCAAGTATTTTGTCCTTTTTTGTATCCTTCTTCTAAATGATACCAGATTATTTAATCATTTGTTCATATTTCATTTTTTCTACCAACACTTTTTGGAAGAGAACCGGATGTGGTATCGAACAAATTGTGCTCAAAGGAGGCAATTTTTTAATATTGAAGGTATTAAAAGACGGTTAAAATGAGTGTTTTAGAATTTTTGAAGATAATAATTTTAATTAAGAAAGGAGATGGAATTCTATTAGCAATTTTAGTACCTTGCAGAGCATGAAAATTGCCCTACTTCTTCCACCTGAGAAAGGAAGAATTATTTCACTAAAACCTACTTTCCCTTTAGGTATAGGGTATATTAAGGCTTTGTGTGAGAGAAATAGAATTCATTGTGATTTATTTGATTTTTCAGCTACTGAACTAACTACAGAGAAACTAATAATGAAATATGATCTAAAAGCTTATGATATCATAGGAATATCAAGTTATTCATTAATTTTTGATCAAACAGCATTATTTATCGATCAATTAAAAGATCGGAATAATATAATAATTGTAGGAGGACATCACGCCTCTCTAGCGGGAGATAAAATTTTAAAAGATTTTCCAAAAGTTGATTTTGCTATAAGGGGATTAGGTGAATATTCTTTTTTGTTTTTTGTCATCAATTTTGGTACTTCGCGTATGTATAAAACACCGGGATTAATTTATAGAGATAATCATAATATTATTAAAGAGAATTCAACCTACAATGTAAAATTTGACTTAGATAAAATCCCATTTGGAAATAGAGAGGATATAATTTATGATTTTAACAATAAAAAATTAATAGATGTTTCACAAAAGGTTTTAACGATTTGTTCAAGTCGAGGTTGTCCTTATAATTGCTCTTATTGTGTAAATTGTAAAAGCAATTATTGGTTAGCACGCTCTGTAGAAAACGTTTTGGCTGAATGTAAGTTAGAGTTTGGAAAATTAAAATATAGATGTGTGAGTTTTATTGATGATAATTTTTTTGTAAATCCATTAAGAGCTAAAAGAATAATTGAAGAACTAAGGAAACTATATCCGAACATAGAAATTAGTTTTCAAACGAGAAGTGATCAAATAGTTAATAATAAAACAACTATAATAGAGCTGGCAAATAGTGGGAAGCTTCATATTAGTTTAGGTATAGAATCAAATAGCAACGAGGTCTTGAAGCGTTATAATAAACAAACTGATAACAAAATAAACCAAAAAGCTATTGATATTCTAAGAAGTTGTAATATTGACATAAGCGTTTTTATAATCATGTTTGAGGCATTGGAATCTCTTAGAGATATTCGAATTTCGTTTGATTTTTTGAAAAATAACAATCTTTGCAATTATGATACAAGAGAAAATTTATATCAAACATTAATACCTTTTTATGGTACTACTTATTATAATAAATATCATCAATTTTATGAAGGTAGCATACATGGTAAAAGTGTGCCTAAATTCGTAAATAGTGACGTATCGAGTTTATATCATGCTATGTGTCAGTTTCAAAATGAATATGATGTATCTCTTAGTTCACTCGTACTTTCAATAAGCGAAAAAGAACCTAATTCTGGAGAAAATAGATTAGATCTATTTTTCTTTATACATATAGAGTATGCGGTATTTGAATACTTTTTAACAATGAGCGAAAAATTTGGGGTGTGTTCATATGATGAATTTAAAAAAAGTAAGTTATGTAAATTATTAGATAATAAGATCAAAAAATATTACCGACATATTAATTATAATTGATTTTAAGGAAGGGAACATAAATTGAGAAAAATTAAAATGGTTTTTGTTAGACCACCATTTGAAGGAATGGAAACTTATAAACCTCCACACTTAGGGATAGCGATGTTATTTTCTTATATTAATAAAGTTTTTGGCAATTCAGTAAAGTGCTTTTTGCTTGATGCGTTGCCTGACGAATTATCTACTGATGAAATTTCAAAAAGAATTTGTGAAATAAGACCAGATGCATTAGCTATAACAGTAAAAACAATGCAAGTAGTTCAATCTTTAGATATTATTCAAAAAATCAAAAAGAATATTTCTCCAATAATTATTTGTGGTGGGAATCATGTAAGTGTCGATCCTGAACTGTTTATAAAATGTGGCGCCGATTTTTCCGTCATCGGTGAAGGCGAGGAAGCATTAGAAATAATACTGAAAAAAGTCTTTTTTGAATGCAAAAATCTGGAGTACCCTCCTAATATCGTTATGAACTCCAAATATGATCAAGCTGAAAGAGAAAATATAAAAAAATGTATATATCTTTCAGATGATGTTGACAAATATGGAATTCCTAATTGGGAAATTTTTGATTTAACACGATACAATGAGAATATCCACATTAATAAAGCTTCACATGCTTTACCAATCATAGCTTCCAGAGGTTGCCTGTATAAATGTGATTTTTGTTCCACCCATCTAACTTGGGGTACGACGGTTAGGTATAGATCACCACATTTAGTGTTTAACGAAATTAAGAAAGAAATTGAAAAATATAACATTTCTGATTATCACTTTTATGATGATAACTTATTATTTAGCGATACATGGATGGATGAATTCCTTTGGCTAATTGAGAAAGAAAGGCTAAAGTTCAATTGGATATGTTTATCAAGGCCTGAAATCATTTGCAAAAATAGGCATCTTTTAGAAAGAATGAAAAAATGTGGTTGTAAAGGATTTGAATTAGGCTTTGAAACTCAAAATGAGGATTTATATAATAATATGAATAAAAAAAATAAAAAAACAGCTTTTATTGAAGCTTATAATTTGTTGAGTGAAAAAGAATTTGAAATGATTGAGTTTCTAATTATGTGTTTTTATGATGGAGAAACAATGAAAACTCTTTTTGAGACTTACGAATCCTTAAAAAAATATAAAAAGAAAAAATCTTTGTTTATTTATTCTCGTTACTTTGCAACACCTTTCTTAGGTACAAAATTCAATGAGAACTTATGTGAGAAAGGAGTGATTTTAAGTAATAATCTCGAATACAAACATGCTATTTTTTTGAATTTTATTCCTTATAGCTTTTTGAATAGTTCCTTAGAAAATTTTAGGGTGAATGGTAAGACGCTAGCAATACAACTTTTATTTTCTCAAATTGATTATGTGATTCATAAAAATGAAGTTGCCACTTTATTGGACAAGATAAATACAGAAAAATTTGCTAAGATTTTTAACGAGGTGGCGGAAAATAGAGGCATTATACAAGATCTTTGCGATAGAATTTTATGTATCAATAATTATACTTGTTGTTTAGAAAGCATTTATGAATATGTAGGAAGAATGATTGAATTTGCTGTTGCTAAAGGAGCTATTAAATACAAAAATGAAAATCCTATTTTGTAATTCAAACAGTTTCCCTCCTTATCAATTATCGGGCGCAGAAGAAACAATGAATGATTTTTTGGAGTTTTTGGCGATGTTGGGCTACAATGTGTTAACTATTAATTGTAATGAAAGGTATTATTTGTATACTAAGCAATATGAAAAAATTATAAAAGGAAAATACGAAGAAGTGAATGATGTCTTTGGAAGATGCTTTTCCCCTAATAGAGAAAATTTTTATTATTATGCTTTGCCACTTATTAATAAATATAAACCAGATATTATATTTTCTCAATTAAACGGATTATATGAATTAAGTAGATATGCGGTAGAAAAAGGATGTAAAATTATTTATTTTTTTCACAGTCACTTTTCTTCAGAAAATATGATAATTTCAAATAATGAGTTCGATGTACTTCGGTCAAATACTGTTTCAAGAATTATATGCATTTCAAATGACATTCGTAACCGTTTACCTAGTGAGCTTCAATCAAAAACAACAGTTGTTTATCCTTTATTTCCTCAACAAAAATATAAATCTTTATCTGTAAAATATAAAAAAAAGCGAATACTTTTTTTTAATCCTATCAAAGTTAAGGGCATAGAAATAATATTATCTCTTGCCAAGATTTTCAAAAATGAAGAGTTTGTTATTTATGAAACTTGGGGACCTGCACCTTTGAAATATCAACAAGAAATTGATAGCATTCCTAATATTACATTAAAACAAAGACAACAAGATATAAAAAAGATATATGAAACTGGCAAAATTTATCTCCTCCCTTCTTTGTGTAAGGAAGGTTTTGGAAGAGGAATAGTAGAAGCTAATATAAATTCAATACCGATTTTAGCTAGTCATATTGGAGGTATACCAGAAGCAGCTGGCAATGAACAAATGACTGTAGAAAATCCCGAAGATATTCAAGAATGGTTAGAAAAAGTAAAATTGCTATTATATGATCCAAGTAAATACTCATATTATAAAGAAAAGGCTTTACAAAATTCCAAACGATTTGAAACTACCAATTTGGTTGAAGTACTTGAGCAGAGTTAATTGCAAAGAGTACAATATGTAAGGTTTTCTTGTGCCGAAAAGAGTTGCTACAGAAAAAATAAGGAAATAACATCTGAAATAAGTTCATAGGGAAAAACGTTGTATAATATATCTAAGTTTGAATAAAAACCGAAAAAGGGGTGGTTCTATGCTGAATATGAATATATTATGTATACTAATAGCAAATATTCGAAAGTCGGCTATCCCTTCGGTTTGTAAAAATAGACCTTTCTAAAAAGGTGAGTCTCTTTTTAAGATCCGATGGGATATAAAAAGTTACTCAATTGCTTATACACGCACTTTTTAGGAGGTCTAAAAGTTGAAAGAATTATTTCACAACAGGAATTATATGTTCTATTGGTTTAGCAGTGCTTTTACTATGGCAGCAAGCAACATTGTTCAATTTATGCTTTCATTGTATGTTTTGGATACAACAGGTTCT
>NZ_AZRJ01000007.1:0-41282 GCF_002895495.1 Petrotoga sp. HWHPT.55.6.3
AGGATCTTTATTAGCGCCCTTTTGCCTCGCAGCCCGCCTACTGTTAGCCCTTATGCTTCACAATCTAAGTTTTTTATCCTTTGGGTGGATGTACTATGATTAATCGATTTTAAAATATCTTTATAGTAAAAATTTAATTAAAAAGTCTATTTTTTATTATATCTTGGTATAATATACCATGAAGCTGATTAAATATATATCTAAATTCAACAGAGGTAATAAAATAGTGAAGTTTAAAATAGTAGTTGACAGTTGTTGTGATTTAACAAAAGAAATTAAAGAAAGATTTGATATATCGACAGTTCCATTATTTATTGATATTGGTGATCAACATTTTATAGATGATGAGAATCTAGACCGTGAAAAACTACTGGAGGCAATGAGAAACTCTACCGAAGTTCCTAAAACCGCCAGTCCAGGGCCTAAGCCATTTCTAAATTTATACGAGAAATATGAAAATGCCTTTGTAGTTACCTTATCTAAGGAGTTAAGTTCGAGTTATCAGAATGCGGTTCTCGCTAAGAATATTTTATTGGAAGAAGCTAAAGACAAATTCGTGAAAGTATTCAATTCTTTTAGCGCTTCTGTCGGTGAAACAATGATTGCTTACAAAATTGGTGAATTAATTGAAGCAAAACTCGGTAGGGACGAAATAATAAATAAAGCAGAAAAATATATAGAAGAGATGAAGACCTTATTTGTGCTTGATTCGCTAGATAACCTTATCAAGGCAGGGCGTATGGGTAAGTTGAAAGGTGAATTTGCATCTTTATTGAATATAAAACCTATTCTGGCTGGTACTAGAGAAGGTACTATAACTTTATTGGATAAAGCACGAGGAAGCAAAAATGCGATTAAAAAGCTAATTGATAAAATAGGAGAAGTAGGGAATAATTTGAAAGATAAAGTTTTAGGAATTGCTCACTGCAATGCTCTCGAGAGAGCTGAGTATATCAAAAAAGAAGCAGCTAAAAGATATAATTTTAGAGATATAATTATTGTGGAAACTGCAGGGATAAGTACTGTTTATGCTAATGAAGGCGGAGTTATACTTGCTTTTTAAAGTGAATTAAATTTTGGAAAATCCCCGCCATTATAGGCGGGGATAATATATAAAAAGTTTTTTGTATTTATCTTTGTATTATACAGCAAGAATGAATGCATGTGAAACTTTCTTTCGGTCCTAGATAAGAGATTTTTGATTATGACTTATAGGGGGTTTTCTTCGGCATAAAAGGCTGCAGATGCTGCCCCTAAAATACCCGCATCTTCCACTAAAGATGATTGTTCTATAGTGTAAGTATCTGCGAAACTGCTCATTACATATTTTTTCGTCATTTCTCTTAATGGAACAAAAAGAGCATCACCGGCTCTGCTTAATCCCCCGCCGATTATAATTTTTTCTGGGTTAAAGGCATGAACATATCCTCCAATAGCCCTTGCAAGTGCATCGATGGCAAAGTTACAAACTACACTGGCAAGAGGATCATTTTTTTCATAAGCTTGAAAAACGTGTTTTGATTCAATCTTTTCCTTTTTTCCGGCTAATTTTAAAACAAGGCTGTCTGGGTACCTATCTATCAAATTTTTGGCTTCTAATGCTATATATTTCGCAGAAGAAGTAGCTTCTACACATCCCCTATTACCGCAACCGCATTGTGGACCATTTGGTACAACTACAACATGTCCCAATTCTGGGGCTAGACCGTCTTTACCTGTTAAAAATGTGTTGTTACAAACCACACCGGAACCTATGCCTGTTCCTATGGTTAAAGCGATGAAATCGTGCAACCCCTTTGCTTTACCAAAATACCATTCACCAAGTGCAAAGGCATTGGCATCGTTTTCTAAAAAGACGTCAACGTTTATATTTTCTTTTATCAAGCGAACCAATTCAAAATTTCGCCAGTTTGGAAAGTTTGGAGAAAATCTCACAATTCCATTTTTTCTATCTATAGAACCTGGTGAACCTATTCCAATTGCTGAAAATTCAGTGTTTTCCGTTAAATCTTTCACGGTTTTTGTTATATTAGCTATTACTTGGGCATTTCCCATTTCAACTTCTGTAGGTCTAGAAATCTTTTTAATTATTCCTTTTTTTTCATCGACTAATCCGGCTTTTATCTCAGTGCCTCCCAAATCGATTCCTACTACCAACATTGCCATCACTCCTTGAAGTGTATTTGCTGTCTTCTACTATATTTGCTCCCCTCCGCCCAGCAGCCCACCCTTGGACATTAAGGGGCTTCGCCCCTTAAGATCCTCAAAATCAAAGTTTATTTTAAAAAAAGCTTTTTGTACACGGCTGCAAAAGGGCTCCGCCCTGTGACCCCACCGTGCGCACAATTCTGCCAAAAATATATTATAATAAGTTTATCAATCTATTATATCAAAAGTTAAATTAATTATTTAAAAAAAAGATGAAGTTCTACTAAATCTATTTTTTAAAATACAAAAAATAATAAAGGGTGAAGAAAATGGTCTATGCAATTATAGTAGCAGCTGGAGAAGGAAAAAGAGCGGGATTTGAAATTCCAAAACAATTAGTAAAATTAAATAACAAAACCATATTGAGAATGTCCGCTGAAAAATTCCAGAATTCAACATCAATAGATAAGTTTCTCGTCGTATCTCACAGAAACTACGTGGATTTAACAGAAAAAGAAGTTAAAATCTTTTCAAAATTTGAGAATGTGGTAATTGGCGGGAGCAGTAGACAAGAGAGCGTTTATAATGCCCTCTTGTATTTGAATAAAAAAGATAATAAGCCTGATTTAGTTTGCATTCATGATGCCGTAAGACCTTTCGTTGATATTAAAAAAATAGATGAAAGCATCTACAAGGCCAAAGAAATAGGAGGGGCTGTTTTGGCAGAAATGGCAGAAAACACGGTTTCTCAAGTCAATAACGGTCGGATTTTAAAAACTTTAGAAAGATCCCAGATTTATCTTCATCATACCCCTCAAACTTTCGATTTTGCTAAATTACTTAAAGCTTATCAAAATGCCGAAAAGATCTTATCTTCTTTCACAGATGATGCATCTATATTTATTCATGCTGGTTATGAAACATCGATTGTGGAAGATTACAAAAATAACATCAAACTTACAAAAAAAGAGGATTTTGAACTAGCCAGATGCATGTTTAAATGAATCTCTTAGTCTAAAAATGTCTCAAAAACCTTGATCCCAACATCTATTACCTCATCGGGAGGCAAAAATTCAGGGTTATGAAGACCGTGGTGTTCTCCTTTGGAACTTCCTAACCAACACATTAGTGCGGGATATTTTTTTGATATGAAGCCAAAATCCTCACCCGTCATTTTTAAGCCACAGTCAACAAAATTAAATGTTTTTGAGAGTTTAGAAATAAATTTGTCGTATAGCAATGAATCGTTGACGACTTCCGAATAGAAAGATCCTTTGCTTAACGAATAATCAACCCCTGTCATGGTCTTTATCCCTGACAATATATTTTTCATATCTTCGAAATATTTTAGGCTATTTTCAGAATCGACACCTCTTATACTCCCCTCAACATGGGAGTTCCCTGGTAGAATGTTGATCGCGCTACCTGCACTTACTTTACCAACGCCGATTACAAAAGGTTCCATGGGATTTTTTGGAAGTTTATCAAGCACATCTAAAAATATGCGAAGGGCGTTCAACGCATTTTTAGATTGATGGGGAAAGGCAAGATGTGAAGAAACCCCTTCAAAATCCACAAAGAACTCAAGGGCTGAAGCAAAAAGCGTACCACGCGTTGAGGCTATGGTCCCCACAGGGAACTCATCGTTGACATGTAGTGCAAACGCTGCTTTTATATTGTACTTATCCAATATTCCACTTTCGATAACCCTTTGGGCTCCACCCTTTGATTCTTCTGCAGGTTGAAATAAAAAAACTATATTTTTATTTACTTTATTTTTTATCACGTTGAGAAAAAAACCATACAAAATAGCGGTATGAACGTCATGACCACATGCGTGCATGTATTCATTTTTTGATTTGAAATCAACTTTAGTCTTTTCTTTTATATTTAAAGCATCGATATCTGCCCTAAAAAGAAGGTACTCCTCACCGCTGCCACCATTATACTCAACAATAAGTCCAGTTTTTAAAGGTTTATATACGTTAATGTCAACGTTGTAAAAGGTGGCGGCTTCTTTTATGGTTTTTTCCAATAATTCGGTAGTTTGATACTCTTCAAGAGATAATTCCGGATTCTCATGTATTTTATGTCTCAATTCGTAGGGTGGAATGATCATTTTAAAACCTTCTCTAATTTTACCAGCATCTTTTCGATGTCGTTATATTCAATATTTAAAGGAGGCAATAGACGAATCACACTGTTATGAAGTACATTCAACAAAAGACCCTCTTGTAGACCTTTTCCTCTCATTTGAGGGTCCTCTTCTTTTAACTCTATGCCAATCATCAAACCTTTGCCTCGAACTTCTTTTACTTTTTCAAAATTTTTCTCTTTTAAATATTGCATTATGTAATTTCCTTTTTCTTCAACATCTTTCAGAAGAGAAGGGATATTTTCCACAATGAACCTAGCTCCCGCAAGGGCTACAGGATTTGGGGCAAACGTTGAACCGTGTTCTCCTTTTTCAAAAGCCTGAGATATATTTTCAAGAAATAACGTACCTCCCAAAGGCAAACCGCCGCCTATGGATTTACCGATGGTTATAATATTTGGAGATAGCCCAAAATGTTGGTATGAAAAAATTTTTCCCGTTCGCCCAAGCCCAGCTTGAACCTCATCGCAGACTAAAATAAAATTATATTTCCTTTTTAAGTCCTCTATCAAAGATGCGAATTCTGGTTTGATTGATACTATTCCGCCTGATCCCAGAATGGGTTCTACAAAAACAGCCAACGTTTCTTCTCCGAATAGATCGAAGTATCTACTTAAATCCTCTACATCGTTGTACTTTAGTTCTATCGTGTTGGGAAGCAAAGGTTCAAACGGTTCTCTTAAGTCTTTAAAACCGTTTATAGAAAGTGCGCCTAAAGTTCTACCATGAAAACCGTTCTCGAAAAAAACAATCTTATTTCTTTTATCTGTTGCTCTTTTTTTTATGGCTTTTAAAGCAGCTTCAGTAGCCTCTGCTCCAGAGTTACTGAAGTAAACGGTGCCATTTTTCCCAGTGAAATTGACTAGTTTTTCTGATACAAAAATGGCATCTTCATCGAGGAAAAAATTAGAAGTGTGCATATATCTATCCATCTTTTCCTTCAACACTTTTAACAAAGATGGATGAGAATGCCCAAAACTCATTACTCCTATACCAGAAAATGTGTCCAGAAACGCTTCCCCTGTTTTATCGTAAATGTAACAACCTTCCGCTCTATCAATTTTTATTGGAAACGGGTTGTAGACTTGTATTAGGCTCATAAATCAAACTCCTTTGCTATATTTTCCACGGCTTTTTGCTTATACTCTTTTGGAATCAAACATGAAATTTTTATTTCCGAAGTAGTCACCAAAAAGATAGGGATATCTTCAATAGCTTTAAAAAATCGGGAAGCCACTCCTCTTGCCTTCCTCATACCAATTCCGACTACCGATATTTTGACTAAATCATTTTTAAAATCAATAAAATTCTCATGATCATTTTTAAGAGAATCACTTAAAACTTCTCGAAAATTATCGATTACGCTATCTACGATACTGAAAGAGATATCAGCTTTTTCATTATTTTTTATTATTGATATCATATCAATGTTTAAATTTTTGTTGGCAGCGATTTCGAAAATTTTATTAATAAAAAAATGATCCGTCGGAAGATTTAAAATAGTGACTTGGGTTTGATTTTCAGCCACACTTAAACCGGTTACAACAGGTTCTTCTAAATATTCGTTGTAATTATCCACTACGTAACTTCCCTCCTCATCTGAAAAAGACGATGCACAGTATAACTCCACATTAAACTTTTTAGCAATTTCTACAGACCTTGGGTGCAACACTTTTGCTCCTAAAGCCGCCATTTCCAGCATTTCATCGTAAGTAACGTATTTTAATTTTTTTGCATTAGGATAAATCTTTGGATCGATTGTATAAATACCGGCAAAATTACTGTATATCTCACACTTGACTTTTAAAGAAGCGGCTAAGGCAACAGCAGAAGTATCAGAACCTCCTCTTCCCAAGGTTGTCAAATCTCCTTCTTCTGTAATACCTTGAAATCCAGTGATAACTAAAACATCGTGGCTTGCAAGGTTTTTGTGAATTACCTCTTTGTTTATCGCTCTGATCTGAGCCTCATTGTAATCAGAAGTGGTTAATAATCCTAATTGAAAGGCATTCATGGATTTTGATCTGACACCTCTATCGTTCAATATCATAGACAACAAAGAGGCACTGATCTGTTCTCCAGTAGCTAAAAGCATATCCAATTCTCTTGGATTAGGGTTCTTAACTGTTTCTTTAGCTAATGCTATCAATCTATTCGTGGTCTCTCCTCTTGCAGAAACCACAACTAATACTTTAAACCCTTCATCTACCTTGTTACATATTCTCTTGGCAACGTTGTTCAACCTTTCAGAATCCGCAAGAGAACTTCCTCCATATTTTTGAACTATCAACTGCATGTTTAATCCACCCCGGTAAATTTATATGAATAAATTATTTCAACTTTCTAAGTCCTTCTACAAGTTGAGTTTTGGCTTTTGTTTTATCGTCAACCTTTTTAATGAATTTTGCAGGGACTCCTGCTACCACAGAGTATGGTTCGACATCAGAAATTACCACAGAACCGGCTCCGATTATTGATCCCTGACCTACTTTCACTCCTTCTAATACCACTGCGTTAGCTCCAATAAGAACATTATTCTCAATCACCACTGGTTGAGCGCTTGGTGGTTCTATTACCCCTGCTATAACTGCTCCTGCCCCAATATGGCAATTTTTACCTATTTGAGCTCTTCCTCCTATAACGACGTTCATATCTATCATGGTGTTTTCTTTAATGCAAGCTCCTATATTGATAACGGCACCCATCATAATAACACAACCGTCGCCTATCTCCACAAGATCCCTTATTATGGCACCTGGTTCTATTCTTGCGTTGTATTTAGATAAATCTGCCAAAGGAATGGCAGAATTTTTTCTATCCCTTTCTATTCTGTAATTAATTATAGAATCTTTATAAGTCTCATAAATTGTTTTGAAATCTTCTTCTTCGCAAAACAAGATTCCGAATTCATCGTTACCGTAAAATTCAACATTGGAAAAATCTACTTCTTTGAGGTTACCTTTAAGGTACACTTTCAAAGGATTCTTTTTCTTTGAGTTTGCTATTAAATTTATTATTTCTTCGGTGTTCATGATGACCTCCTTTTCAAATTACGTCGGTAAAGGTGAAATACCCATTCTTTTTATTGATTACAAACTCTGCGGACTTAAGAACCCCTTCTGCGAAAGCTCTTCTTGATAAAGCCCTATGAGAAATACTGAGAACCTCACCCAAATTCGCCATGTACAACACATGATCGCCTGCTACATTTCCCAACCTTAATGAGCTTATCGGTACATCTTTATCCAAACTTTCTTTTATCATCTTGGCTGTTCCAGAAGGTTTATCTTTTTTAAATCTATGGTGTGTTTCAACTATTTCAACGTCCCACCCATCGATTTTGTCTTTCAAAAGGTCCACCATCTTTAGAAACAATTGTATGCCGATCGAAAAGTTGTAGCTTTGAACTACAGGTACATCTTTAGATAAAGTTTTTAAAGCTTCAATTTGTTCATCATAAAGCCCCGTTGTTCCAATGATCAATGGAACTTTAAATTTATTCACATAATCTTCCGTTTTTTCGAAAACTTCAGGAAGTGAAAAATCGATAATAAGTTGAGGTTTTTCTTGAAAATATTCACCATCTTTATCGTATCCCCAGACAAATTCATGGTTCTTCTCCTCAAAGAGGTCTTTTATCTCTTTTCCCATTCGTCCTTTGTATCCTACTATACCTATCTTCATACTAGATCCAACCTTTCCATCTCTTCTTTTAGAAGTTTCTCTGTTTCTTGACTTGCTTTCACCAATGGTAATCTCACGACATTTTCACATAAACCTAACAAAGAAACGGCATATTTGACAGGAATGGGATTAACCTCTTTGAATAAAAGTTTGTTGAGTTTCATAAATTGATTGTTTAATTTTCTTGCCTTTTCTAAATCGTTGTTAAGAATGCTATGAGTTAATTCAACAAAAGGCCTGGGGGCAACATTGGATGTAACTGAGATAAGCCCATCTCCGCCTAAGCTCATTATAGGGAGGACTTGATCGTCGTTTCCTGAAAACACCTTAAGAGAATCCGGTTTTATAGAAAACAACTCAGCTATTTGTGATATATTACCGCTAGCTTCTTTTACTCCAATAACGTTTTTACAGTTTTCGTGGATAGAAACGGCTGTTTCTGGAAGTATATTCATACCGGTTCTTGAAGGTACGTTGTACATTATTATTGGTAAAGTTGTTCTTTCAGAGATGTACTTAAAATACTCTACCAATCCTTTTTGTGTACTTTTATTGTAATAAGGGGTAACGATTAATAAGCCATCGGCACCAGCATCTTCAGCCAGTTTATTGTTTTTGAGAACGTGATTCACGTTGTTTGTTCCTGTTCCCACAATAACGGGAATTTTTTTATCCACAATTTCTACTACCGTGTTGACTATTTTTTCTCTTTCTTCCTCTTCAATAGCAGGTGCTTCGCCCGTAGTTCCTAAAACTATTAAACTGTCAACACCGTTATCAAGCTGATATTTAACAAAAGATCTTAGTGAATTATAATCGACGTTCAATTCTTTGTCGAAAGGTGTGATCATAGCTGTTCCAAGACCATTAAACATTGAGAATTCCTCCTTCTTAAAAGTTTTATATCTCTAGTTATAGCGCCCTTTCACCCCGCTCCCCACCCGTTTTAAGGAAGGGACCTGAGAATTAGAAATCGAAAGTAGCAAAGTAATCATCCAACGTTTCGGCTCTTCTTATCATCTTGAATTCTCCGTCTTTGGTGAACAAATATTCAGCGGATCTTAATTTTCCGTTATAGTTATATCCCATGGAGTATCCATGAGCACCTACATCATGAAAAACCAGCACGTCTCCACGTTTTAATTCTGGTAATAATCGATCTGTTGCCAGTTTGTCGTTATTTTCGCATAACGATCCTACCACATCGTACAACTCTGTTTTTTCATCAGAGTTTTTATTTAATACCGTTATATGATGATAAGCCTTGTACATAGCGGGTCTCAATAAATTTGCAGAGTTAGCGTCAATTCCCGCATATTTTTTGTAGGACTCTTTTATATGCAAGACTTTTGTTATTAAGTAGCCATTAGGTCCAGTGATGTATCTTCCGTGCTCCATATATATCTTTGGAGGTTTTAGCCCATTTTCCAGTAAAATATCCTCATACAATTTTTTTATTTGGCGTGAGATGTAGTATATATCAAGTTCCGTTTCTTCGGGTTTATAAGGTATACCAAAACCGCCTCCGAGATTTATGAATTCAAAATCTATTCCTAATTTCTTATGAACTTCCACAGCGGTTTCAAAAAGAAATTGGGCGACTTTTATTATATTTTGAGGGTTCAATTCATTTGAAATCAACATCGCATGCAGTCCGAATCTTTTAACCCCATAATCTTTGAGCCTCGCGAATCCGTTTATTAGATCCTTTTTAGGTACTCCGAATTTTGATTCCTTTAAATTCCCTATTATCTCGTTTCCAAAATCCCCGCCTGGATTGTATCTGATGGACACCAAATCAGGCAACATATATTTTTCTTTTAATAAATCTATATGGCTTACATCGTCAAGATTCAAAATGGCGTTTAAAGATAAAGCCTTTTCATACTCTTGCAAAGGGGTATCGTTGGATGTAAATAGGATCTCGTTATTCACAAATCCACTTTTTTCTGCTGCCACCAGTTCTGCCATTGAGCTGCAATCTACTCCACAACCTTCTTCTTTTGTGATCTTTAATATATGGGGATTAGGGGTTGCCTTCACGGCGAAAAACTCTTTGAAATCAGCCCAAGAAAAGGCATCTTTTAATGTTTTTATTCTATTTCTTATACCTTTTTCATCGTAGAGATAAAAAGGTGTTTGTACGCTTTTTAATAGATTATTTAACTCTTTCTCTGAAAAGGGAAGTTCTTTTTTCAAACCCCGCACCTCAATTCAATTCCCTGTGTTTTTGAAGTATTCTAATTGCATTGGTAGCAGCACCAACTCTTATATTATCCGCTATAACCCACATCAAAAAGGTTTTTTCTTCGATCTTTCTTATTCTAGAGACATATGTAATATCACTTCCCGCAACTTCTATGGGAGTAATTTTTTCCTCGTTGTACTCGACGTTTGGAGTCGATTCAACCAATTTCATAATCTCATCAACAGAAGAATCCAACTTCGTTCTGAAGAAAACCGATTCGGAATGACCGTAGAGTACAGGCACTCTAACGGTTGTAGGGAATACTTTAATTTCTTTGTCAGAAAAAATTTTTCTAGTTTCGTTTATCATCTTTTCTTCTTCAAAAGTAAGCCCGTTCTCCTTTTTTTCACCTATCAATGGTATAACGTTGTTCTTTATGACCTTTGGAAAATGGTTCACTTCATTTATCCCTTTTTCTTGATTTAAAAGCTCCATGATACCCTTATTTCCAGCCCCAGATACCGCCTGATATGTAGAGACAACTATCTCTTTTAAACCTAAATCACGATGGATCCCGTTAAGGGCTAAAACCATTTGAATGGTTGAACAGTTAGGGTTCGCAATTATTCCTCTGTAATTTTTCAACAACTCTGCATTAACCTCTGGAACGACAAGGGGAATCTTTTCGTCCATCCTAAATTGTGAAGAATTGTCTATAACGACATTCCCTGATTCTTGTGCTATGGGGGCGAACCTTTTTGACACCGAGGCACCAGCCGAGAAAAAAAGGTAATCAAACTTTTCTTTCATACTGTCTTCTTGCAGCTTTTCCACGGTGTATCTTTTAGAACCTACTTTGATCTCTTGCCCTTGAGACCTTTCCGATGCAAACAACCGTAATTCGGAAATTTCGTTAATTAGTTTGTATTCTTCAAATAGCTTCAAAAATGTTCTTCCTACCTCACCGGTAGCTCCGACAACTCCAACTTTCAAAAAAAGCACCTCCAAAATTAAAAAACCTCTCACTGTGGAGAGGTCTTAATAATAAGAAAATATATTTTTCTCATTTTTAGCGGCTCTCCACGTTCTTCACGTGACAGTTATGCAGGTATTCCCCACATACCCAGAAGTCCGAAGATGAGGGTTTTCTTCTTACTTCTTCGGCAACCTCGCCTTTCGCTTCTTCCAAATTACCCTCTTTTAAAAGAAGAAGTTACTATTCTCGGTTGCGCCTCCGCTTTAAATAATTAATTTTGTTATAAGATAACATATTGAAATAACACAAAGAATAAATAAAAGTTACTTTTCCATTTCGTTTTAAATTAAATCTATCATATAAGGTTTTAGGAAATGATGGACAACCGCCAAGATTGTCACACTGATAAAAACAGATAGAAATGCATTTAAACTAAATCCTGTTATACTCAAACTCAGTGCTGTACCCGCAGCTGGTGGATGTTCTGTATCGATGACAACCATAAGAAATATAGATAAACCTACGGCGAGGGCATACGATAAATTAGAGAATACAAAATTACCGTTAAGGAAAAGAGAAAAAATACTTCCGCATATAAATCCTACCGCATGTCCACCAACCAAGTTTCTAGCCTTAGCGACCATACTTTTTGGCATCGCAAAAACTATGAAAGTCGATGCCCCTAACGAACTAACTATTATAGGCCTGTCTTGAACATTTAAGATCAATAGTATGAAAAAGATCGTGATGGTAGCCAACAAACTTTGAAAAACATATTTTTTCCAGTTATTTTTAAACTTTACAAAGATATTAGAAATTTCATTCAACTAGGGATTCCCCTTAAAAAAGCGTAAGTTTAAAATGTCTGACCAAAACCGAACCAGACCTGTCCTTGTAAAGCCTCATCCCATCCATATCCAAAGCCTATTTGACCCAATAAAGGAACTGTGAATCTTAATCCGCCACCAAAAGACAAGATACCACCACCAATAAGGTTACTGACGTCATCTTGAGCGCTACCGTAATCAAAATAGGCAATGAGATCCAATGGGACTTGACCTGTGGCAAGCTCGTAAGCCAATTCTGTGTTGAATAAAAGTAAATTTTCTCCTTCTTGTTCGTAAAAATCAGAAGTCCTTACAGAGTACATTCCTCCTACATTGTACTGATAATGCAGGTTAGAATCGATGTTAGAATTATAGACGGTACCCAGTTTCAGTCTACTTCCCAATGTGAATTTATAGAAACTGTAAAACAGTTTACCTTCAGTGTTGGCACCAACATAGTAATTGGCATTGCTTGTTTCAACCCCACCGATACCGTTTATTTGGAAATATTGACCATTATAAGGCCTATAAGGGCTGTCTAAACTGTTGTATAGATACCCCACTGATCCAGAAAGTAGATTAAGATTACTCTCATCAACTAATGTGTAGTTATTGTAGGTAAAGGAACTTGTTATATAAGAGAAGTCTTGTATACTGTATCTTGGAGCAACAGATAAGGACAGATAGTTCGTCGCATCTTCTCCGATGTTCGAATAATACTCTCCATCACCGCTTATCGTATAATGTATGCCGGCGCCTAAATCAAGATCACTACCAGCCAACTTAATAACATCGTAATCGAACCCAAAGGAGTAGTAATTCCCCAAAGGATTCAAATCTGAGTTGAGAGAAAATGTTTGTCCGTATCCAAAAGGATTTAACCACTGAACCTCAAGCTGACCCGTAAAACCTTGATACCATTCTTGACCTTCTTCTGGTAAGCTCCAGGTGACACCACCCATTAATTTCCCGAGTTTTTCGCTTTCTATGGGGGTTATCCTAAAGCCTATCACATCTTCGGCTTGCTGAATAGGTTGTATCATAACATCTTGAAAAAATCCTGTTCCCATGAAGGATGTGTAGGTATCTTGTAATTTTTGCTGGTTGACAACCTCGCCTGGTTTTATCTTCACTAGGGACTCAACTATGTACGGTTGGGTTTTAGCGGTTGCCTCTTGAGTTATTTCAACCTCTCCAACCTTAGGTTCCGTTATTTCGAAAATTAATTCATCATCTTGGTATTTAGGGATAATTAACGTGTAAATATATCCATTGTCGTAATAAACCTTTTGGAGGTTATCGTAAGCGTAAAGAACGTCTAAGTTACTCACAGGGTTTCCTAATGGAACAAACTCATTCACAACCTCATTCAATCTGAAGTCTTCTAAACTTTCGTTTCCGACAAAAGATATTTTGTTTATTACTGCTGGCTCTTGGGGAACAATTTTTCTTAAGCTGCCTTCTAAAACCAGTAATAACTCTCCACCTTTATTTTCTTCTATTTCGGTTACTTCGAAACGTAAATTCGTGTCAGCGGAAAAAAACGGAATTTGATTTAACGAGTTCAATATGATCTGAACCTTTTGAAAACTTGGGTAGGTTTCTTTGGCGTTGGGTCTAAACAAGAAGAACTTGCTATTCCAATCTTTTCTAAAATCAAAACCGATTCTTTCCTTTATGTTTTCTTTATCCAGTTGAGATAATTCTCCCCTTAATTCTAAATCCCAAAGAGAATACTCTTTAACGATGAAAACCAAGGTATCTGATGAATATTCTTTATTGTTTATCTCAGTTGCCTCTAAGGTGATCTCATCTCCAGACATTTTTAGATTAGAGTATATATCAACGAATTGGTAACCGTTTTTTATGTACAAATCTTGTATATTTTTCATCGAGGTTTGAAAATCGTTTAGATTCAAAGGGACATTGGTATTTAAACTGATCGAAGAACGAATATTTTCTTTGTCGATCAATTCATCACCTAAGATCTCAACTTCGTAATTTGTTACAATAGGGTTGGGCTTAAATATGAATTCCAGATTCCCATTTTCGTCCAAATTGTAAGATACAGAGGTAAAATAACCTGATTTTAATATTTCTTGTATAGCCAATCTAATGTCTATATCCCCCACATAGGAGCCTTCTTGTATACCATAATTTGTTAACACCCTTTCCACATCTGTTGCTGCATAAGATATGTCGACATTATAGGAAATGTCGTTTAAAAGGGTTATTGAAAATGCGAATCCTGCAATGAGAAAGACAGCAAATAGTAGAAAATGTTTTTTCATATTAAAACCTCCTAATTTTTTGTAGTTTGTTAGCGCCCTTATACCCCGCTTCCCACCCTTTTTAGAAAGGGACCTGCGGTCCCTAACCCGATGGGGGGGGGAGGGCTCCGCCCTGTGACCCTTTTAAAACATTTTTTTGTAAGCTGCGCTTAGTCGTTATTTGCGCCCCTTCGCCCCGCAGCCCACCCATAAGGAAAAGAGATCTTTCCCTTTCACCCCGCTCCCCGCCTTTTTAGAAAGGGACCTGCGGTCCCTAACCCGATGGGGGGTGGAGGGCTCCGCCCTGTGACCCTTTTAAAACATTTTTTTGTAAGCTGCGCTTAGTCGTTATTTGCGCCCCTTCGCCCCGCAGCCCACCCATAAGGAAAAGAGATCTTTCCCTTATACCCCGCTCCCTGCCCTTCTTAGAAAGGGACCTTCGGTCCCTTAGACCCTGGTGGGGGGAGCCCACTATTGTAGTTACTTTAAAAGATCTCCCTTATACTGATACTTCAAATATGCCTCATAACTCCATGGGCAAGTTTTTTGAAAAAATTGTGCCAAAGCCTTAGCGTACTCTTGAATTTCCCATTGTGCGTGAGAAGACGCCCTTAAATCCAAGAAATGCATTAATGCTCGGGCATTGGTAGTTAAATAAAACTCAGTGTATTCCCCTACGGGTAATATAATACGTGCCATTTCTCTAGCTACACCCATATTTATAAGTTTTTCGTAAGCCTCGTAACTTTTTTGGTAAACTTCTTCTATAATTTCAAGAGCCTCTTCCTTATTTGCCGTGAGGCTGCCTTCTTTCCCTTGTTCATCAGAGTATGCATTACTACTCTGTTTGTCTTTTGTATCCTGTACTCTGATATGGTCAGGGACATAAAACTCGTTGACGTTTTTTGAGGTGTATCTTCTGCTTATCTCATTGGGAGACATTCCTATCCTATGGCGAAACCATTGCCTAACAACAAAGATGGGTGCTTTTACATGAAATGTAAAAGTAATATGTTCAAAAGGGGAAAGATGTCCATGTTCCATCAGGTAGTTTATGAGTTTCCTATCTTTCTCATCGGTAGATATATCTTTTCCGTGTGAGACTCTGGCAGCCCTAACCGCTGATCTGTCATCTCCCATCATATCAACAAGGGTAACAAAGCCTTTATCAAGCACTTTGATAGATTCCTTACCTGCCGTGAGGCTGTCTTTCCTTGAACCCCCTTCGGGGCGTTTGGGGTTATCTTCCTTACCTGCCGTGAGGCTGTCTTCTTGATCGGTCATAATCAATTTTTTCCTCCTTACTTGTCGTGAGGCTGTCTTCCTTTGAACCCCCTTCGGGGCGCTTGAGGTTGCTTCCCTTACTACCAAATCTGAATACTATATAGAATATAGCTAAAATTACTATAAATAATGGCAACAGCGTGGTCAAAAAATTTCTCGTAGTGAGTTTTCTGTCTATAGTGTTCAGAGTTTCTTTTAAATCAGAGTTATCTGGATCGTACATGAGCGCTTTGGTTAAATAAATTCTTGAGATTGTCAAATTGTCAGTGGTGGATCTATTACTCTCGTACAAAGTTGTTCCAAGTTTAGCTAAAGCTTCTGCATTCTCAGGATCGAGATCGATAGCGGTTTTATAATAATTGATCTTCTGAGAGTTCGTTTCCGAAATATCGCCCAAAAGCTCATAACTTTTCGATAGAACAGCTTTTTTATTAGAATTTTGAAGAATCCAGTCGACAATTTTTCTTGATTCTGATTTTTCATCCAAATTGTAATACGAAAGGGCTATTAAAAACATGATCCTTTCATCTTTTTGTGAAAGATTCACATAGTTCATTGATAGTTGTTTAACGTCTTCATACTTGCCTAATTCAAACGCTTCAATTATCAGTAATTCATGAATGTCTCTGTTTAAGGGATAAGAGAAATGAACTTTTTCCAAATTTTTGAATATATTCTCTTTTTCTTGAGGGCTTGCCGTTTCCCACATTAGAACCGATTTGTAATAAGTAGAGAAAGGATTCTCCCCAATTGTTTCCTCTATTATATCAATGGAACTTAAAATTTTCTTAAACGCTTCGGTATTTTTGGATTTTTGGTACACTTCATAATTCATTAAAACATTGAGGGAGTTAACGATCACAGAATTTGGATAATTATTGGTTAATATCTCAATTCTATTGATACTTTCTACTTCGTTACCGGGAAAGTATTCAGAAAGAACGTTCAAAGCTGCTGAATCATCGGGTTTTAAAGAAGGAAGAATATAAGGCATAGTTTGATTAGCAGCTGTTTTGTATTCTTCGTTACCTGTTTCATAATATTTTAAATATAAGCCTAAAACGTTTAAACTTCTTTGGGATGATACTAATAATTGATCAGTATCAAAATTGTAAACGTAGCTATCTAAATTACCAGCATAGATATTCAAAGTTAAAAATAAAATAGGAAAAATTAGAAATGATATTTTTTTAAAAAGTCGAAGCATGTGTCAGTTCTCCTAATTGTTTTTTTAGCGCCATACGTTAAGGGGTAAACCCCTTAAGATCCCCAAGTTCAAAATCATAGTTTATTACAAAAAACCTTTTTGCACAACACTGCAAAAGGGTAAACCCCTTAAGATCCCCGTGCATCATTTGCGAAGCAAATGAGAATTAGGATGTTACTTCTAAAGCATTATGAAAAAACTTTTTGCACAAAGCTGCAAAAGGGCTCCGCCCTGTAACTTGGCTGCTTATCTAGAAACATTTGATTCCGATTGATAACCGTGAGGAACTATTTCATCATCCTCGAGTTGGAACACTACCTTGGTAATTGGCTTTGTCGGCATAAATTTTTTCTTGTGTATGATTATTTCAGTTCCAGGATATGCCACTTTTTTTGCGATGATAAAGGCAGATTCTTTAGAAGATTGAATTTTATTTTTAATCATTTCGAGCTTTTCTTCATCATCCTTTACCTCTGATATGAGCATTTTATAGGTGTTAAAAGATTTCTTGTAGTATTCTAACCTCGCCTTGTCTATTTTACCTTTTTCTTTTAGAGCTTGGATTCCTTTGATTATAGAATTGAGTTTCCTAAGATTCTCCATATCGAGGGCAATTTTTTGCTCTAATTTGATTAACTCTTCGTTTAGATCAGGTAAAACCCCCACTTCACAGACAGTTCTAACACCCATTTCACTACCCAATATTTCCGCTTCGATAAGGTTGGTGGCTAAAATATATCCACCAGAAATCTTTCCAGCTCCTCCTTCAACAATGACGTGTTTCCCTGCCTTGATATTTGAATTAACGATGGCTGTTTTAACAATTACATCTTCTTCCGCTTCAATATTGGCGTTTTCAACGTAGTTGCATCTTAAAATTTTAACTTTTATAGAACTTTTACCTGCACCTTTTATTCCGAATATGGTGGCTTCCCCTTCACAAAACACTGAAGCGGATTCAACTACACCTTTGATCTCTAAATAAGTAGTAGCTTCAACATGAAAACCTGATTTAACATCCCCATTGATGATTAACTTCCCGGGGAAACGCACATTACCCGTAGAATAGTCTATATTTCCTTCTATCTTATGCTCGTCAGAAACATCTAAATTTATCTCACCATTCGATGTTTCTTTACTGACAAACTTTCCATCTATCTTTGAAATTATTTTATTGTTGTTTACTTCGACGTTATTACCTAGCTTTAGTTTTAACTCTTTTCCCACAATACCTTCGATCTTTTCCCCCCGTACTGTTCTTCCTGGTTCGCCTTGCGTTGGAGGAATTATCTCAGCCAATATATCTCCTCTTTTTACTATGATCAATCGACTACTTTCTTTTAAGTCAACATAGCTATTTTCGGTACTGTTAAGCTTTTCTTCAATATTTTGCTGAAAGATTAGCTGTGCGTCCTTTCCAACCTTGGGTGGTATTCCATATGCAACAACGTATTCCTTATCAAATCTAGGTTCAGAGACGATTTCTTCAATAGTTTCTGATTTTATGCCTACTACCACACCTTTTTCTTTTAGAAAAGCCTTTATTCCGCCAAGAGTAGGTGGACGACCATCGTCTATTAATTTCAAAGATGCCACCATTCCATCTTCAGAGATACGCAGATCATATTTAGCCAATCTAGACTACCTCTCTTTCACCATAATATTACTTTCCCTTTCCAATTATCTATCTTGTATCTAGAACTTGTAAAGATGTTAAAATCTTGGGCTATTTCTTTTTTTATTAGGATTATCTGAGGTTTCAAATATTTAAAAAATTGCAAACCAACCTTTTCTAAAAACTTTACTGGAATATCTTGTGGAATTCTAAGCAAGTCTTTTTTGTAATATTTAAAATATTTTTGGGTTAATTCTTCTCCAAGTATCTCAACTAAACTCTTGTAATTTTTCTGTTTGGACTCCTCTTCGTATCTTTTTGATTCTTCTAAAGAAAAAGAGCAACCACAGTAATTTTGGCGATAAATATTGTAAGTTTTACATATTTGTGCTGCCATATGAACACCATTATTCGATCTGAAATTTACATACTTAAAAGACGGATTTTCTTCCATATCCAAATTATCAGTTATTTCTAAAATATCGTCATGAGACTTTCTAGGGGAAGCAAGAAGAGTCGTTGAATAGATAGAAAAATTCATCCGTTTAGCTTCAGATTTGGTCTTTTCAAGCCTCAACTTCATACATTCATAACATCTTTTCGGGCTGCCTTCCTTATTTGCCGTGAGGCTGTTTCCTTCCCCCTTGATCCTTTCTAAAAACTTATCAGGTTCATAATCTCCTACGTAGAGTTGGAACCCCCAAATATCTCTTAATTTTTTAACTTCATCCAATCTCTTGGAATATTCTTGAAGGGGATAAATATTGGGGTTGTAAAAAAATACAACAGGTTCGAATCCCTGTTCTACTAATTTCCTGTAAGAAACCGTTAGATCAGGTGCACAGCAAACATGTAAGAAAATCTTCAAAATTCTATCTTCCCTTCTATTTTTTCTATCGTAGATGATGGAATACCTAATTTCTTTAGATCATCTAAAGAGCTAATAGGTTTAATAGCCCTATACTCGATAATTTTCTGGGCAGAAATTTTTCCTATTCCAGGTAAACTTTCCAATTCTTCACTGGATGCTTCATTTATATTTATTCTATCATCTACTATTTCGTAAACAACCTCTGAAAGATAAATATAATCTTTAATATTTGAAAATGTTTTTTCTCCTATACCAGAAACGTTCATAATGTCTTCTATGTCTCTAAAACCTTTTTCTTGCCTATAATTTATAATCGCTTGTGCCTTGGCGGGTCCGATTCCAGGTAATTCGATCAACTCTTCAACTGACGCCGTCAAAAGGTCTATTTTATTTTCCTGATAAGAATTAAGTCTATCCTCTTTACCCGATTGATATCGATCAACCGTTAAAATCCCAAGCAAAATTATTACAATTATACTTAATACTGGGAAAAGAAGCTTTTTTCTCATTCGGTTTCTACTCCACTAAAGTAGATGCCTTTAGTGAATCTGTCTGCTATACTCAGTCCAGTTAATTCAAAAACAAGCTCTTCATCCATATTTTTCAAATAAGTTTGCGCCTCGTTGTAGTCGTCAAACAGACCCACGAGTATCGCCCAATAATCTTCATTACTCTGTTGAAACTTACCGTTGAAAACAAAAGCGGGGATACCTCCTTGTCTTAACGCCATCGTAGGGAACATAGCTGGTGCTGGAGTAGTGTACAGGTAAATTTGAATGGAAAATAAGTACTGCTCTTCTGCTTCCCCTTCCAAAGAATAATCCGAACGGTACAAGTAATACTTGTCCCCATTTTGAAAAACAAAGTAAGGTATATCGTTGTTTAAAGCGTACAACGCCTCTTCAAAAACCTCGAGCTGGTTGTAAAAAACTTTTACGGCACCTTCATTGTACGGTTTTAACATCGTGACTGAATTTTCCAACAACACTTGATAATCTAGCTCTTGGATAGTGTAACTTGCCCTTGCCATTGTGTTGCCAATCTCAATCTGCGGTAATACTAAATCTTCTAAGACAGCAGATTGGGAAGTTGTTTCAACTTCGTTTAGTGTGTTTAGTTGATTATTATCTAACTCTACTATTTTAAGCTCAAGATTTTTCATCTGGTTTTTTAAATATATCGTATACGTTGTCAGCGCGAAGGTTATCAAAGGTAAAATAAAAACAAGAATTAAAATAACTGTGAACCAAGGCGGATTATTCTTTTTCATTGATTAAACACCTCTCAAAAGAGACTTAAACTCCAAAAGAAGATCTTTCAGCTCGCCAAAATTCAAAAGCAAATCCACAAAGCCATCCTCTTTAAGTAATATTTCTCTTATAGGCACGTTGTTCACTTTAGCCTTGATATTTTGGATTTTTGATGATTTTAGATCTTCGAAACTTCTGATCTTTTCAAATATCTCTTGAAATCTTTCTTCATGAATATAACCAAATTTAAAACTCAAATACAAAAGAAACGCAAAAGACAAACTCTCGTTTTGAACGAAATCAGATTTTACAGAGGTATCTGCTATATATTTCATCAATTTAGTCCCAGGGAAAGGTAAATCATTAGAATAAAGCGATAAAACAAACTTAACAGCAGAATAAAGATAATCCTCTAAATCTAAACGGATGAAATTTTTGGAATACTTCAAAGATAAGCTTGCAAAGTTATTATCGAATAGAAGCCCCAAAATATACCCCAAGAAAAAATGGTTTTTCATATCTTTTTTATCTAAAAATTTACAAAAATACGGATCTATATACACTAGATCGGGATAACCTCTTACCTTCAAAAAATTCCTAGTGTAATTCATATCTAAATAGAACTCTCCCGAAACGGGTAAATATATCATAGAAGACAGCGTTGTTGGCATAACTGTGAGGGTCCCTGTTGGAAAATCCAAAGTATGAAAAACGTAGCCAACCATATCTATCAAGGAACCTCCACCTATCACCACTAAATTGCTGTAACTACCTTCCACAATGACCTTACAAAGTTCTAAATATTTATCGAAATACTTGGTCTCATTGCCACCTTTAACATAAAAGATATTTTTATCAGTACCTGGATTTAAATGATTTTTCAAATTGGAATCAATTATCATCAAAGTCCCGTATTTCGACGCGTATCTTTTGGAAAATTCTTTGTAATACCCTTGGCTTATATTAATATTAATGTCTTTTTCAATACCCTTTGAAAAACTAATACTTTTCATTTTTTTGTCCTTTTTACCTGATTTCGTCGATTTTATCGACACGCCTTTTATGCCTTCCACCTTCAAAATCTGTCGATAAAAACTTCACTACGGTCCAAATGGCTAAATCGATGCCCATAAGCCTACCTGCCAAAACCAAAACGTTGGCGTCGTTATGTTTTCTGGCGTATTCTGCCATCGATGGATACAAGCACAGAGCGCCTCTAACGCCTTTGACTTTGTTCACTGCGATTGACATACCTATTCCAGTACCACAGATACCAATGCCAAAGTCAGCTTCACCTTTGGTTACCTTTTCACCAAGTTTTTTGGCATAATCAGGATAATCGACACTGGCATTGGAATTAGTTCCCAAATCTATTATATTGAATTTCTTCTCTAAAAGATAATTCTTAAGCTGTTCTTTCATCTCATATCCGGCATGATCGGAGGCAATTGCAATTTTCATGAAAATTCGCTCCTTTTTATAGCACTCTTATTAAGCCAACCATTTTTCCTTGTATCTTTAAATGATCAGCTTTGACCTTTATCTCTTTCATACTTTTATTCTCTGGGATAAGTAGCACTTCGTCTTCATTGAGCCTTTTGTACCTTTTAAGTGTTGCATCGTTTCCATCAATCAATGCAACCACTATGTCTCCATCCATTGCGTAATCTTGTTTACGTATTAAAACAAAATCCCCGCTTTTGATCTGTGCTTCTATCATCGAATTTCCTTCAACTCTGAGTGAAAAATATTCGTAATTTTTAGGGAAAAAATTGGTAGGTATGGGAATATAATCGCTAATTGTTTGTATAGCCTCAATGGCATCTCCTGCTGCTATCTTTCCTGAAACAGGAGCCAAAGTCTCAGTGGCAAAAATTTCTCCCGATTTTGGCATCATCTTTATTCCGCGTGAGACGTTTTTACGCTCTATATAACCCTTTTTTTCTAAAATTATGAGATGCTTATGTGCCGCTCTAGGGCTTTTAAAATTAAAATGTTTCATAATATCTCTGATACTTGGAGCAAAACCGTTTTTTTCCATATAAGATTTTATGAAGTCCAGGACCTGTGACTGCCTTTTTGTCAATTCCTCCATTCTATTTACCCCTTCCATGCTTAATAATTATAATTATTATAACACTACTCTTCATCATTTGCTTGAACTTCAATGGCTCCGACAACTGAATCGTCTTCATCCAGTCTTACAATTATAACACCTTGGGTGATCCTTCCTAAAACATTTATATTATTTACATTTACCCTAATAGCCTTACCTTTTTTAGTGAATATCAGTATGTCTCTCCCATCTTCGACACTCATAGTAGCAACTATTGGACCTATTCTAGATATATCTCGTACCGTTTTTACACCAATTCCTCCACGATTCTGCGGTTTGTAAGAATGGAAAGAAACTCTCTTCCCATAACCTCTTTCAGTGATCAACAAAAGTTTTTTACCTTCGTCGACCTTTACCACGTTGATCACTTCATCCCCTTCGCGCAATTTAATTGAGTTGACACCCATTGCGGTTCTTCCCATCGTACGTACCTGGGAAGAGTTAAACATTAACGACATCCCTAGCTTTGTCACAATTAACAAATCTCTATCTGATCCGTCAAGCAAAACTACATCCACAACTACGTCTTTATCAACTAGATTGATTGCTCTAATACCGGAAGCTCGTGCACTGCTGAACTCTCTCAAAGAGGTCCTCTTCACCTTGCCTTGTTTTGTAAAAATGAGAATATCCTTATCGTAATCACCGTCTAAAGATATGGCAACGATGCTTTTTATCTCTTCCCCTTCGTCTAAACTGATGAAGTTAGCGATATGCTTGCCTTTTGTATTTTTCAAAGTAGTCTCTATCTCGTATGCGTTTATTTGATACGCTTTACCAGCGGAACTAAATAACATTAATTTGGATAATTTGTTAGTGTATATGACCTCTTTTACGTCATCTTCATCAGAAATTTTTAATCCTTTTACACCTTTTCCGCCTCTCCCTTGAACCTTGTATTCCGAAGAAGGAATGGCTTTGAGATATCCCCACTTGGTCAAAACTATTACCACATCTTCATCTTGAATCATTTCAACCTCTTCGGCTAAATCCCCTTTGTTATACAGTATCTCCGTTCTTCTTTTATCACCAAACTTGTTTGCTACTTCGTCCAGCTCTTCTTTAATAACTCCTAACAGTCTTTCTTTTTTCTGCAGAATATCCATGGCGTTTTCTATATCTTTGTATAGGTTCTTCAATTCTTCACTCAAATTGGTACTTTCAAGTTTTGAAAGACTGATCAATCTCATGTCTGCGATAGCTTTTGCCTGTTCTTCACTCACACCTATTGTTTCTTGAAGATTTTTCAAAGCTTCCTGAGGATTTTCTGAGTTTCGTATGATCTCAACCACCGTATCAATACCTTGAACCGCTTTGATAAGCCCTTCAACTATATGAGCCCTTTTCCTTGCCTTCTCTAACTCGTACTTTGTTCTTCTTGTTATGACGTTAACCCTGTGATCCAAGAAGCTCTGTAAAAGCCCCTTCAAATTCATCAAAGAGGGCTTTTCGTTATCGATTACATTCATTTGAACGTAAAAATAGGATTGAAGATTTGTGTGCTTGAACAAATCGTTGATCAATTTCTTAACGTTAGCGTTTTTTCTCAGCTCTATTACCAGTCTTATTCCCTCTTTATCACTCTCATCTCTAACGTCTTTTATCCCGACATCTTTCTTTTGTTCTTTCGCCTTAACCACGTATCTTACAATTTGTTCGATGATATCGGCTTTAGAAACGTTGTAGGGTATCTCATCAAAAACGATAGAGGTTCCTTTACCTTCGTCCTCTATTCTGTACTTTCCTCTAATCGTTATCTTCCCTCTACCTGTTTCATAGAGTTCTTTCAACCCTTCTCCGTCGACAACTTGACCACCTGTTGGGAAATCAGGTCCTTTAATATGCTTCAACAGATCCGCTACTTCAGATTCGGGTTTTTCTATTAACAATTTCAAAGCTGCTACAAGTTCGTTTAAATTATGAGGCGGGATATTGGTAGTCATTCCCACGGCTATCCCGCTTGCTCCGTTCATCAAAAGATTAGGCACCATTGTAGGTAAAACAACAGGCTCACTCAAGGAACCATCGAAATTCTCCCTAAAATCTACAGTTTCTTTCTCGATATCCTTGAGCATATACTCTCCAAGTTCAGGCATACGGGCTTCTGTGTACCTCATAGCCGCAGGAGGATCGCCATCTATCGATCCAAAATTTCCTTGTGCCTCAACCAAAGGATACCTCATAGTAAAAGGTTGCCCCATTCTAACTAAGGCATCATAAATAGCCGCATCTCCGTGTGGGTGATACTTACCCATCACTTCACCAACGATACGGGCATTTTTTTTGAATGAAGAGTTATGTTTCAACCCCAATTCGCTCATCGAGTAAAGTATTCTTCTCTGAACAGGTTTCAACCCATCTCTAACATCGGGTATAGCCCTGCTCACTATAACGCTTAATGAATAAAGTAAGTAAGAAGTTTTTAATTCTTCAGTAAAATCTTTGATAAATATTTTATCGTCCATCTATTAGTATTACCTCCATTAAAAATCTTTTAAGAAATCTTTGAACCAGGTTCAACATCTTTATCTACCGTCAGTACACTCAAATTACCGTTTCCATCTTTAGCCGCTAAAAGCATGCCTTCGGATAATTCCCCCATCAATTTGGCGGGTTTTAGATTAGCAATGATTATTATCTTCTTATCAACTAAATCTTCAGGTGAATAAAAGCTCTTGATGCCTGCGATCACTTGCCTTTCACCCATCTGCCCTAAATCAAGATGTAATCGCAGTAGTTTGTTAGACTTTTCGATATTTTCTGCCTTTACCACTTTGGCAACTCTTAAATCGATCTTTTTAAAATCTTCTATTTCTACTATATTTTGAACGTTTTCAATTTCCGACATTACTTCGTCCTCCTTGTTGATATTTACCGTTTTGATTATTCTCTTCCAACTCTTCACGTCGATTCTTTGGAATATGGGATCACCTTTCACAACTTTAACTCCACAGTGTAGAAGGCCCTTTTCAAGGTTCTCTCGATTTAAAACTTCCAAACCATAACCTATCTTTTTTAACATCGTTTCAGAAGTATCTGGCATAATTGGATAAATCAAAATAGAAATAATTCGAATAACGTCGAGCAGATTGTACAAAACGGTGGACAATCTATCTTTTTCATTTGGATCGTTCCCCAAGATCCAAGGCTCAGTTAAATCGATGTATTTATTAGAAAAACGTATGACTTCCCATAGATTTTCAAGGGCTTGTGTAAACTGATACCGCTCCATCAAATTCAAATAAGCGTTTTTCTTACTCTCTAGGAGTTCTAAGAGTTCTTCATCCACCTTGTCTTTTCTTTCAGGTTTTGGTATGACACCATTAAAATACTTTTCAACCATCGTGAGTGTTCTATGCACTAAATTACTTAAATCATTGACCAAATCGGCGTTGTACCGAGTAATTAAGTTTTCTTCCGAGAAATCTCCATCCCTACCAAAGGCGATATCTCTCAACAAATAATACCTTATAACATCTCTACCATATGCGTCCATCAGAATCCTTGGATCAACGGCGTTACCCAAAGATTTTGAAATCTTTTGTCCATTGACCGTTAGCCACCCATGTGCGAATACCTTCTTCGGCAAAGGCAACCCCACTGACATCAACATAGCGGGCCAGATCAGCGAATGGAACCTATTAATTTCTTTTCCAATAAGATGTAAATCTGCAGGCCAGTACCTGTTGAATTTCTGTTGATCATCAGAATAGCCTATCGCACTTACATAATTAATTAACGCATCCACCCAAACATACACCACATGTTTTGGATCACTCTTTAAAGGTATTCCCCAATCGAACGTAGTCCTAGTGATGCTGAGATCTTTTAACCCATCATTCAAAATTTGCAACATCTCATTTCTTCTAAAAGATGGTTCCACAAAGTCCGGATTATTTTCATAATGCTTCAACAATGGTTCGGTATATTTGGAAAGTTTAAAAAAGTAATTCTCTTCCTCTACCCATTTCAATTCCCTATTACATTCAGGGCAAAGCTTAACGCCATCTTGCGTGACTATCTCAGATTCATCCCAAAAGGATTCATCGTGTATGCAATACCAACCGGCGTACTTTCCTTTGTAAACGTCTCCATTCTCCATCATCTTATCAACAAACATCTGCACGGTCTTTACATGATAAGCATCTGTTGTTCTAACAAAATGATCGTAACTAATCCCCATTTCATCCCATAAATTTTTAAATTTTGAAGAAAGCGAATCAACATACTCCTGTGGAGGTATATTCTTCTCTTTTGCTGCCTGTAACACCTTTTGCCCATGTTCATCCGTTCCAGTCAAAAAGAAAACATCGTACCCCATCATTCTCTTAAATCTTGCTACTATATCCGCAACTATCGTCGTATACGCTGAACCAATATGTGGTTCACTGTTAACGTAGTAAATCGGTGTAGTGACGTAAAACTTATCCATCAATGGCACCTCCAAAACTGTTCTACCTTCTTTCCTTTGTCGAATTGTGAAGTCTATCCTATTATATCACATTGAGATTGTTTTGGTATTCTCATATATTCTCTAGAAGTTTAAGCTTTCATTTCAGCAAAATTTTAGCTGTATTGAAGAATCTTTTAATTTTTTAATTTGATGGTACCAAAAGACTCAATATATTTTATTACAGTAAAAATTTAACTTAACAATATTTCTATGATATAATTTCTCAAAGTACAAAAAATTAAATATGCTAAAAAAATCGGAGGGATAATCTTGAGATTTTCCAAACTATATGCTCCTACTTTAAAAGAAGCACCATCTGATTCTGATATAAAAAGTTACGAGTTATTGATCAGAGGAGGGTTTATTAGAAAGATCTCATCAGGTGTTTACAGTTATCTTCCCCTTGGATGGAAGGTCATAAGAAAAATCGAACAGATAGTCAGAGAAGAAATGGAAAAGATAGGTTCTCAAGAGATCATGCTACCCATAATACATCCAGCAGAGTTGTGGAAAATGACGGGAAGATGGGAAGATTACGGACCAGAATTGATGAAACTTAAGGACAGACACGATAGAGAGTTTACTTTAGGTCCCACACATGAAGAAATAGTCACATTTTTGATGAAAAATGAGCTTAGATCGTACAAACAGTTCCCGGTCAACCTTTTCCAAATAGCCACTAAGTTTAGAGATGAAATAAGGCCAAGGTTTGGGGTGCTAAGGGCAAGAGAATTCATCATGAAAGACGCCTACACCTTTCATACCGACTACAACTCATTGCATGAATCTTATCAACATTTCTATAATGCCTATGAAAACATCATAAAAAGAATAGGTTTAAAATATGTCGTTGTAGAAGCGGATACCGGTGCAATTGGTGGATCTTTTTCTCATGAATTTCATGTATTGGCACAGAACGGCGAGGGAGAAATATTTTACTGTGAAAAATGTGGTTATGCAGCCAGTGATGAAAAGGCAAGATCGGGTGAAGATTTTTCAGTAGATGAAAACGAAACCTTCAAAGAAATGGAAAAAGTAGATACCCAACACGCCAAAACCATCGAAGAAGTCGCCAAATTCCTGAATGTTTCTGAAAAGAAGTTGATAAAATCGATACTGTTAAGATCCGGTAAAGGATGGGTGATGGCACTAATTAGAGGAGACTACGAGATAAACCTTGCCAAGATCAGGTCCGTTCTTCAAGATCAAAGCTTAGAACTAGCCGATCCGCAAGACGTTCTAAAAGAATTTGGTGTAAACGTTGGATTCATAGGCCCAATAAACATACCTGAAAATGTCAAGATTATTGCAGATCTAAGTGTAAAATCCATAAAAAATGGGGTTATAGGGGCTATGGAAGAAAAAGCCCATTACATCAATGCAAACGCCGAAAGAGATTTCAGAATAGATTTATTTGCAGACATTAGATACGTAAAAGAAGGCGAAAAATGTCCAACCCAAGGATGTAATTCTACACTCAAACGAACAAGAGGCATAGAAGTTGGTCAAATTTTTGAATTAGGAGACAAATACTCTTCAAAAATGAACGCAGTCTTCACCGATGAAAATGGAGAACAAAAACCTTACATAATGGGATGCTATGGATGGGGGGTATCAAGAACCTTAGGGGCAATAGTCGAACAATTAAACGATGAAAACGGAATAATCTGGCCCAAAAGCGTTGCGCCTTTTGAAGTGGCAATAATACCGGTTGCCATGAACGATGAAGCAATTGTAAGCACATCGCAAGAGATCTACGATTACTTTTTAAAAGAAGGAATCGACGTCATTATAGACGATAGAGAAGTCTCCGCTGGATTTAAGTTCAAAGATATAGATCTAATCGGAGTACCGATAAAAATTATTATCGGCAAACGTTTAAAAGAAGGAAAAATTGAGCTAAAACAAAGAGATAAAGAAGAAAGCACATTGATAGAATTCAAAAACGTAAAAGAGTTATACGATAAAGTAAAAGAAACATTAGAAAACTATGACCCAACTCAAAATTTAAGCATTTGAGCAGTTGCGAGCAAAGCCTTACCATCCCTTTCCTTATGGGTGGGCAGCGGGGCTTGCCTTTTGCTGATCTGTGCAAAAAGCTTTTTGCCGATCTTTGCTAAATGGTCTTTTTCGTAATTTTTTTGAATAATTTTCCTAATCTCATTTACTTTGGAAATGATGTATTGGTTTTGGGGTTCTTAAGGGGCTTGCCTTTTGCTGATCTGTGCAAAAAGCTTTTTGCCGATCTTTGCTAAATGGTCTTTTTCGTAATGTTTTTGAATAATTTTCCTAATCTCATTTACTTTGGAAATGATGTATTGGTTTTGGGGTTCTTAAGGGGCTTGCCCCTTAAAGTATGGTGCTAATAAAATCATTAAAAAAGATATCACTCCTCTTTTATGAGGAGTGATATCTATCACTACCACAATTCACTAAAAAATATCAAAAATCTACTTTACTACAACTACTTCACTAACTCTGTTAGCTCTTCTAATGTAATATTTGTAATGTTTTTCTTTATTTGATTTATAGTTTCTTCATTTGCTTTTCTGATCTTTTCTTCTCCCCCCTACTTTCATTGCTAACTTTGTTCATACATTTTGCTCTTTTTTCAATTTTCTTCTAAATCATTCATTATTGAGTTGATTTCGTTCTGAATGACATCACGTCCATATGTAAATTTATATTTATCAATAATATTAAGAGCGTCCTTAAGGTATTTCAGAGCATTCTCCAAATCTCCTTTTTCTTGGTAAATAAATCCAATATTGCTCAAAGCAATTTCTTCTCCCTCTTTGTGATCTATCTCTCTAAAAATTTTTAAAGCTTCTTGGAGGTATTTCAGTGCATTTTTCAAATCACCTTTAGCTTTAAAGATTAGCGCAATATTGCCCAACTCATCTGCTTTTCCCTCTTTGTAGCCTTCTTCTTGGCTTATTTTTAGGGCTTCCTCATGATATTTCAGAGCATTCTCCAAATCTCCTTTTGTTTGGTAAATCAAACCAATATTGTTCAAAGTAATTGCTTCTCCCTCTCTGTGATCTAGCTCTCTAAAAATTTTTAGAGCTTTCTGATAGTATTTCATAGCCTCCTCCAAATCACCCATCTCTGAATAAATCACGCCCATATTGTCGAAAATCATTGCGTCTTCTTTACAATAGTCTGTCTCCTTGTCTAATTCTAGAACTTCTCGAAGGCGTTCCTTGGTTTTTTGCGAATCATCTTTTTTATGGCCATTCATAAAGATCCTCCTTGCAAAATATGTATCGACACTTTAGAAACTCTAAAACTTGTTTTAGCGCCCCTTTCACCTCGATTCCCATCCCCTTAAGAAATGGGATTTGGGTTTCGCTCTGTGACCCATCCAAAAGATCAGATAGAGCTTCGTCTACTTACAACTATTTCAATAACTCTTTTAGTTCTTCTATGGTTATCTCTAACAAGTTATCTCCTATATAATCTATTGTCTTTTTGTCTGCTGCTCTTATCTTAGCTTTTAACTCTTTGGTTAATCGTCTACCAAATCTTTTGTTTAATATTTTAATTGTCAATTCTTTTTCTCCTTCTTCAACGCCTTCTTCAAATAATGAAGTTCCGATCTTTGTCATTCGTATCACCTCTTTCAGTTCGTTTATGTACTCATCTCTTACATAACTATCTGAGAACCCTAATAACGATCCTATTACCATTTCTTTTTGGTTTTCATCCGGAATCTTGATTGCTAACTCAAAGACATCTTTTGTCACTTCTTCTTCGCTTTTTTCGTTTCTCATCAATGGCAAGAATACTAAATCCATTAAGTCTTTTTTCGTTAGTGGTTCTTCTTTTTCTATCTTTCTTTTTATTTCATTGTACCTTTTTGTTCCATCATACTTTATCATGAATATTTGTTGTACTTTGTATTTAATAGAACCCATGTCCAATTCATTTTCTGCACTTTCGTATTTTCCAGAGTACATTACTACTGTGTTTATCTTTCTTCTTTCTTTTTGATATAACGCTATGTCGTATTGCGCAAATCTTAGTAAGTCGGCTTTCTTCCACGTCGTTTGAAATTCTAAGTGTAACAGTGAGTTGTCCTCTAGTTCGAATACAAAATCCGTGTTTTGGTTTGATGCGTTGATTACTGGTATGTCTATTGGTTTTACTGAAATTATCTTTGGAAAGTTGAGTTCATGATATTCGGCGGTTTCGTCTTTGTGAATGTAACCCGTTGTGTTAGTGTCTTTCATTGTTTCCCCCCTCGATAGTTTGTTGAATTATTTAAATTGTAACATATGTTTTTGAAAATCGCTTTAGATCTTAAACATAAATACATTCATTCCAAATTATATCTCTTATTTCTCGTATTAAAACACTTGTGTCAGATATCTAATTAGGCATTTTTCACATCATTTCTTAATTCTTCAGTGTTGTAATTAAATAGCGAGGTATCGAAACCACCCAATATTTCAATAAAAGCTCTCTTGGAAAGTTCTGATAATTGTGCGGCTTCTCCTAAGGATAACTTACCTTCTTCATATAATTTTGTAGCAATTAATAATTTAATTTCTTTTTCATTTAAATCAATAAAATCTGGTAGATTTATAGATATGGTTTTCATAAAAAGCTCCTCATATAGTATTTCGCTCCCCACCCATAAGGATATACTTATATACAGATATTATAACTCAAAAAACTTTCCTTAACTGAATCTACCGTCGTCTTTCAATTGTTGCAGTTTGTGAACATTTTTCTCAAGCCATCCTATTTTTATCCCATCATTAGTTGTGAATTCTGGTACGTAGGGTTTTATATCCAAAACAGGGGTACCATCAATTATTTCTACATTTTGAATCTCCAGTATATTCTTTTCTACTTTTATTAATCTAACAACCGATAAACCAATGGGGGTGTATTTAATTTCCATCATACTTTTAGCTCTTTTCAAAATAATTTTATCACATCTAAAGAAATTAATAAAAATTTAATAAAGTTATGATATTTTATTTATATTGCGCTTTTTGCATTTTTGAAAAAAACTAAACTGACACTTTTTGGAAGAGAATCGCATAAATTATTCTATTAGTTTTAATGCCATCGAACTTAATAACTTATCACCTTGTTTAAAAGAAGTTGTACTTCGAAATGAGTTATTGGCAGATGTATTTTTCAAAGCTGGACTAATAGAGGCTTGGGGCAGAGGAACAATAAAAATTACAGATGAATGTAAAAAAGCTGGACTGCCAGAACCAGAATTTAAAGAAGAGTTTGGCGGTTTTGCAGTTTATTTCTATAAAGACATTTATACTGAAGATAATTTAAGAAAAATGGGGTTAAATGAAAGGCAAATCAAAGCAGTTTTGTATGTAAAAGAAAAGGGAAAGATTACGAATAAGGAATATCAGGAAATCACTAATGTATCTAGGCAAATGGCAACTATTGATCTCGCAGAAATTGTGAAGAAGGGGGTATTTGCAAGGATTGGAAAAGCAGGCAAGGGAGTTGCCTACCAATTGACTAAATTGACTAATAAATGACCAATATTTGACTAATGGAGAATGAAAAAAACATATCAAGAATTAAACATTTGTTTTGAACCACAGCCGCAAATGATTTGAAAGATTCAATAGATTTAGTAAACAAGAAAATTTTTTAAATTTGAAGGAAAAGGTAGAAATAATTGCTATGTTATCAAATAATTTGGCATTAGTTGGAGAGTATTTGGCAATTTTTGGGTTTCCCTTAACTGAATCTACCGTCGTCTTTCAATTGTTGCAGTTTATGAACATTTTTCTCAAGCCATCCTATTTTTATCCCATCATTAGTTGTGAATTCTGGTACGTAGGGTTTTATATCCAAAACAGGGGTACCATCAATTATTTCTACATTTTGAATCTCCAGTATATTCTTTTCTACTTTTATTAATCTAACAACCGATAAACCAATGGGGGTGTATTTAATTTCCATCATACTTTTTGCTAACTTTCCTACTTCCTCAAACATTCTTGGCACCCCCATTTCTTCTAAATCAAGTATAATGAGCTTTATAGCTCCCTTCCCCTGCTGGACACCCATATGGGGAAAAGTATTTTTATTAGCGCCCCTTTCCCCCTACTTTCGGTGTCACCTTTGTTCATATATTTTGCTCTTTTTCAATTTTCTTCTAAATCATTCATTATTGAGTTGATTTCGTTCTGAATGACATCACGTCCATATGTAAATTTATATTTATCAATAATATTAAGAGCGTCCTTAAGGTATTTCAGAGCATTCTCCAAATCTCCTTTTTCTTGGTAAATAAATCCAATATTGCTCAAAGCAATTTCTTCTCCCTCTTTGTGATCTATCTCTCTAAAAATTTTTAAAGCTTCTTGGAGGTATCTCAGTGCATTTTTCAAATCACCTTTAGCTTTAAAGATTAGCGCAATATTGCCCAACTCATCTGCTTTTCCCTCTTTGTCGCCTTCTTCTTGGCTTATTTTTAGGGCTTCCTCATGATATTTCAGAGCATTCTCCAAATCTCCTTTTGTTTGGTAAATCAAACCAATATTGTTCAAAGTAATTGCTTCTCCCTCTCTGTGATCTAGCTCTCTAAAAATTTTTAGAGCTTTCTGATGGTATTTCATAGCCTCCTCCAAATCACCCATCTCTGAATAAATCACGCCCATATTGTCGAAAATCATTGCGTCTTCTTTACAATAGTCTGCATCTTGGTCTAATTCTAGAAATTCTCGAAGGTGTTTCTCGGCTTCTTCCTGATTGTAATCTATATTCTGGTCTAATTCTAGAACTTCTTGAAGGTGTTTCTTGATCTTTTCCAAATTATCTTTTGTATGGTCAGTCATAAAGATCCTCCTTGCAAAATATGTATTACTTACTGTCATTAGAAACTCTAAAACTTGTTTTAGCTCCCCTTTGCCCCGCAGCCCGCCCATAAGATTAGTGAAGTGTTTTCTCTGTTAACTTAATTATACCATTTCTTTTTGAAGGTGTTCGATCCTTATTAGCGGTTATAATGCAGGGGGAAGCTAAAAGACAAATATATTATCAATTGAGCCAAAAAAGAGCCAATAATGAGCCAATTGACCCAAAAAAGAGCCAATAGGCGAATTTGACAGTTACAAAGGCGTAAGAATTCTAAAACAGTCATGAATAAATGTTTTGTTCCGGCTATTGACGTCAGGAGATAAAAAACACCACTCCTTATTGAGAACAATCACAACAAAGGAGTGATATTTTTTAAGAGCACAATTATATCTCAAATTCTTGAGATTGGTATAGAATTACCCTTCTATAACTACTTCAATATTCCTTTTAGTTCTTCTAATGTAATACTTAGAATATTTTTCTTTATTTGGTTTATGGTTTCTTCGTTTGCATTTCTGATCTTTTCTTCTAATGTTTTATCAAAATCTTCTCCAAACCTTTGATTGAGAATTTCAATTATCAATTCTTTTCTTTCTTCAAGCTTTCCTTCTACTTTTCCTTCCAATTTAGCCTTTTCTCTGTCTCTTTTTGCTATCTCTTCTAATGTGTTAAACATTTTTGGCACCTCCATTTCTTTTAGCTCTTCGTACCTTTCTTCTATCTCTTTGTAATCTGTTCTCTTTCTAAGCAATTCTAAGAATGCGTTTCTGTGTTTATCAAACTTCTCTTTTTACTTCTTTTTTATCTCCAAATGCTCTTATTATATTGATTTCTTGATTTTTCAAAGAGGGTGTTAGTTTTTTTTGTATAAAATAATAGTTATTGAATTCTTTTAGGTCATAATATAATGGTTTTCTTCCAGGGTTAATTGGGTTTATATTGTTTTCTTTTATGATTCTTTGTATAGTTCTTATTGATTGGTCTGTCATTGTTGCTAAATCTTTTTGTGTGAAATATAATTTTTGTTCTTTTTCTCCAATATTATCAAATTCTTCATCATAATACAACAGATCATCTTTCATTTCTTTTAATATCTGTATAAATTCTTCAATTTCTTCTTTATTCTCATATGTTTTTGGATTTACTAAAAAATTATATAAAACTTCTTTATTTTTAGGCTTTAAATCAGAGAAAATGCTTAATAATTCATGTATTTCGAGCATTGTTTTTCCTCCTTATACCCCTTTTTCATTTATTTATTTTAACATTTGCACTTATGTTTGCAGTATATTTTATCATATAATAGATGCGAAGTGTTTCTTTAGTTCATTATCATAACTTGAACGAAAAAACCAAGAGTAATATTTTGAACTTTTTAAAAAAGAGGATAAAAGAAACAGCCTCAAGCACCCCGAAGGGGGTTCAAGGAAAGACAGCCTCACGGCAAATAAGGAACGAAAACAAAAGTTTTAACTTTTTTGGATGGAACTTCTTTTTTTCAAAAGACATACATAATGGTATAATTTATTATCAATATGACCGAAAATGAGGCGACATTATGAAAATTCTAAATTATAGAATTTTACTCAAGAAAGAAGCTGAAGGAGGTTATACTGTTATAGTCCCTGTTCTTCCAGGCTGTGTCACACACGGGGATACAATAGAAGAAGCAATAAAAATGGCGAAAGAAGCTATTCAATTATACATAGAAAGCTTGCAAGAACACGGAGAAGAGATACCTTCTGAAGATGAAACTATAGAGTACACAATAACAGTGGAAATTTAAATTTGCTAAAAAACTGGAGGAATAATCTTGAGATTTTCCAAACTATATGTATGCTCTTACTTTAAAAGAAACTTCACCTGATTCTCGGTCCGAGGGTGAAGGGTGCAAATAAAATTATTAAAAGAGATATCACTTCTCATAAAAGAGGAGTGATATCTCTATTACTACCACAATTCACTTAAAAATACTCAAAAATCTACCAACTACCATTACTTCAATATTTCTTTTAGTTCTTCTAGTGTTATACTAAGAATATTTTTCTTTATTTGGTTTATAGTTTCTTCATTTGCATTTCTGATCTTTTCTTCTAATTTTTTATCTAAATCTTCTCCAAACCTTTGGTTTAGAATTTCTATGATGAATTCTATAAATCTTTCCCTTTCTTCAAGTTTTCCTTTTTCCATTCCTTCATTCCTCAGCTTTTCAGCAATTGTCATAACTATTTCACCCCTTCCAGGCATTATTTCTTTTTGTACTTTTAATATCTCCTCTATCGTTACATCTTCCCTTACGTTTAATAGGTAGATCATGCACCCTTCAAACCATTCATGTACCTGTTCTTCTGGTAGTTGGTTTATATATGCGAATACTATTGCTAATCTTTCTTTAAATTCTTTTTCGGTCATTGCAGTTCCTGCTCTCATTGCTTCTAATGCAACTTTCGTCGCTGTTAATCCTATTATCCTTTTTTTCCCTTTGATTGAGAAGTCACATATTTCATATCGGTATGTCGGTAAGTATGTTTTTAGTTCATCTGATAAATCTTCTATCCCTTGTACCATATTTGATAAGTTCGTTTCTACGTTCCAGATTTCTCTTCCATGGTATATTACTATCGGTATTATTATCGGAACCTTTTTTGTTTTGGGATCGTATTTTTCTTCCCATATGTTTGTAATGTATCTCAACAGTTGAAAGATTATTTTCCCTTCAATGTAGCTTTTGTGTTCCATCAGAATGTATATGTATCCATCTTGTCCTTTTATCTTTGTTTTGTACAACATAATTATACCATATGTTTTTGAAGGTGTGCTCTCTTATCACATAACTTCTGTATAATGAGTTTTAGCGCCCTTCCCCCGCTGCCCGCCCATTAGGAAAAGGATCTTTGTTAGTGCTCTTCCCCCACTCCGTACCCATTAGTAAAGGGTCTTTATAGCCCCCCTTGCTTCACTCCTCACCCAAAAGGAAGTGGGATCTTTACCCTTTGGCTTCGCTACCTGCCCTTTTATGGAAGGGGCTTGCTGTCCTAACCCAGCAGGTGAGAAGGCTTTACCCATGTCCATAAAGTTTAAAAAAACCAAGAGAAATTTTGATATAATATGATTAGGCAAAGGAGGTTAAGCCATGGCCATAAAAAGAATACGAGTGAAAAATTTCAAGAGTTTCAAAGATCTAGAAGTAGAATTAGGAAAGTTTAATCTTCTAATTGGTGCTAATGCTTCTGGAAAATATAATTTTATACGGATCTTTGAGTTCTTAAGGGATATAGTAAAGCATGGGTTGGATAATGCAATTTCTATGCAAGGGGGCAGTGAGTATCTCAGGAATATAAGTATCGGTCCGTCCGAGGATTTTTCATTAGAAGTTGTTTCTGATCAAGAGTTTAGAAGAGCGATAAAAAAGAAAGAAAAAGGGTCATTAGGGATGATAACATATGAAACGATTTATAAGTTCACTATTAATTTTAATAAAAGCGGATCGGGTTTTAAAATTGTTGAGGACAAAATAACTCAGAAAGGTAAATTCGTTAGATTAGAAAGGCAAAAGGGAAAGCTACAGGAAAAAGAAGAACTTGGGGAAGGTGAGATCCTTTTTTCCAACGTTGAGGGGAAACTTAAGGTCGACTTAAAGTTAACCGCTGAGTTGCCGATAACAAAGGATGATATATTTCCACGAATCTTAAGAGAAGAAAAAATGCCACCCAAAACCCTTCTCATCGAACTTCCTTTATTTCCATTCATACTTCCTCCATCAGAGGCAATTTTCGGTGATGTTTCAATATACGATTTTGACCCTAAGCTTCCTAAAAAGGCAGTGCCGATTACTGGAAAGATGGAATTGGAAGAAAACGGAGAGAATTTAGCCATCGTTCTCAAAAACATTTTAGAAGACAAAGAAAAGGAAAGGAAACTCTCTAATTTAGTGAGAGACCTTTTGCCTTTTGTAAATAAACTGGATATAGACAAATTTGCTGACAGATCTTTACTTATTAAATTGGAGGAAGTATATGCTCAAAAGCAATACTTACCTGCTCCTTTGATTTCCGACGGAACAATAAATATTACAGCCCTGATTATTGCCTTATATTTTGAAAAAAAATTACTAACTATAATTGAAGAACCCGAAAGAAATATACACCCATCTCTTATTTCCGGCGTTGTAGAGATGTTGAAAGAGGCGTCACAGAAGAAGCAAATTATTGTTACCACTCATAACCCGGAGATGGTGAGGCATACAGATTTAGGAAGCATTTTGCTTATCTCTCGAGATAAAGAAGGTTTTTCCACCATTTCCAGACCTTTTGAGAAAGAAGAGGTAAAAACATTCTTAAAAAATGAGATAGGTATCGAAGAACTCTATGTACAAGATCTTCTGGAGGCATAATCATGGATTATAAAATGTTGTTTATTCTCGTCGAAGGAGACGATGATAAAAGATTCTTTGAGAAAATAATAACTCCTCTCTTTGAGGGAAAATACGATCAAGTTAAGGTATGGAAATATGCACAACAGAAAAAAGAGAAGGTTAGTAAATTTCTTAAAAGCATTAAAGGAATGAATGCGGATTATATCTTTGTAGCTGTGGTTTAAAGGTGCAACAATTCCTTTTTCCTTGTGGGGCGGGCAGCGGGGTGAAAGGGCGCTAATAAAATTATTAAAAAGATATCACTCCTCCTAAAGCAAAAAGAGGAGTGATATCTCTTTTAAATACTCAAAAATCTACCTTCTACAACTATTTCAATATTTCTTTTAGCTCTTCTACGGTTATTTCTAACAAGTTATCTCCTATGTAATCTATTGTCTTTTTGTCTGCTTTTCTTATCTTATCTTTAATTTCTTCAGTTAGTTGGTTGCCAAATCTTTTGCTTAGTAATCTAATTGCACATTCTTTTCTTTCTTCAATTTTTCCTTTTTCGATGCCTTCTTCTTCACCTTCGATTCTTCCTTTTTTAAAACCTTCTATTTTACCTTCCATTTTAGCCACTTCTTTGCCCCTTTCCAACATTTTTTCTGCTGTGTCAAGTACATTTGTGATTTTAATGTCATCTAGCTTCTTTATCGTTATTTCTAATAAGTTGTCTTCTATGTTGTTTATCCTTTTTTCACTCGCATTTCTTATTTCATCTTTTAACCTTTCGGTTAATTGGTTGCCAAATCTTTTACTTAATATTCTAATTACAAATTCCTTTCTTTCTCGAAGTTTTCCTATTTGAATACCTACCTTTTCACCTTCAATTTTTCCTAAGATTCTTCCTTCTTTCATACCTTCCAATCTAGCTTCTTCTCTTTCCCTTTTTACTACCTCTTCTAATGTGTCCATTCTTGGCACCCCCATTTCTTCTAAATAAAGTATAATAGGTTTTATAGCGTTCTTCCCCCGCTCCCCACCCGTGTGGAAGAGGGACCTGTGGGCCCTTTCCCCACTTTTCAACCATAAGGAAAGGGGTCTGTTCCTTTTTAACCCACGGACCACCCGTTTTAGGAAGAAAAAGTAGGCAAGTTGGGTTTTAAAGTTCCGTGTTTTAAAATAAGAAAGGTAATGGTATAATAGGGTTGATTGAAAAACGCTTGGGAGAGAAGAAGTGTTCGTTCATAGAGGTATATATTAAGTAGTTCAAATATAAGTCCTAAGATGAAATTTGATAGGGTGCTACGTAAAAACATTTCATAAAAAGCTCATACCGTTAACCTACAAGTTAAAAAAATATTAGTTTGTGTCATTGAGGAGGGTAATATAAAGATATATTTTTAACAATATTTAATATATTATACCATCAATTGATGGTATAATATGAGTGTAGGAGTTATAAAATGGTTGAATTTTTTCTAGAATTATTGAAACAATTTATCAATAATAATCAATTACAGCTCGTGAAAAGGGTGAAAAATACTGAGTTTCTAACCAAGGTCGGGTGGACTGAGGAAGACGTTCATGATTTTTTACTTAACGAATTAACAAAAGATGATTTTATATATGATAGTGTAGAAAAAGACTTTAATTTTCCCGAAGGAACCGTTTATATTTTTAAAAAACAAATTCGTGTTGAGGATGAAGTGTATCAAATTTATATTAAAATTAAATACGTTGAAAAAGAAGATTACATGGTACTTTTGTCTTTTCACGAGTCAGAGGAGGGCGAAGGAAATGTATGAATTGAAAAAACCAAAAGAAAGGTTGTTCTGTGAGCAATGTGGAAAATTGGTGAGGTATAAAACTATAAAAAAGAAAGAGAATTATAACGTTAAGAATTACCCTATTGAAGTCGAACGTACTGTTGCTATATGTGAAGAATGTGGGGCTGAGTTACTTGAACCCTATTATGAGAATGAGAATTTAAAAGCAGCATACAGAAAATATGCTGAGTTGAATAATTTGGTGTTACCTGAAGAGATCAAGGAAATTAGAAGTAAGTATAATGTCTCTCAGACACTATTTGCCTTGATTTTAGGTTTAGGAGAAGCTACTATACAACGTTATGAGATGGGTTCATTACCAACCAAAGTTAATAGCGATTTGATCAAGAGAGTTTCCGAACCGATTGAATTTTATAAGATTTTAAAAAGTAACAAAGATAATATTCCTGATATCGAGTATAAGAGGATCTTAGGAAACATTCAGAGAATTCTTAAAGAGTTTGAAAATAAACTTGAAGTTCAGGAATTGGAAAAAATTTTGTATATTAAACATCCTGAAATAGATATTGAAAAAATGAAAGGTTTAATAGCTGGTTTATTTTATTATTCAAAAGAATATCATCACAAGGATTTTTTATACAAAACCGTCTTTTTTAAATTGCTATGGTTAGTGGAAAAGGAATCCAAAAAAATTCTTGGCAGGCAAATTGCTAATTTGAAATTCATTCATTATAATTATGGCCCAATTCCTAAAGGGGCAAAAAATGAAGAGGGCGTTCTTTTAGATTATTTGATAAAGACGAATTTAGTAAAAATGAATATCGATTTTTCTAAAAAGTTTTTGCAAGAGACGTATAAGATCGGTTTGGTAGATCAAACTCCTTTAAAGAATTTAACAGATGAAGAAAGAAAGATTGTAGAAAAGATTGTTAAAAATTATGGAGGATTGAGCGCTAGAAAATTAGTTGAAGTATCACATAATGACGTGGCTTATAAAAGTTCAAATTATGATGAAGAGATAGTGATTTAGGGTCAATCTTTTTATGGATAATTCTGATCTATAACAATATACCACCCTATCACACAAATGCTGTGCAACGAGTTTTATAGCGCCCCTTCGCCCCGCAGCCCGCCCGTGTGGAAAAGATCTTTATTAGCGCCCTTCCCCCGCTCCCCACCCGTGAGGAAGAGGTACCTGCGGTCCCTTAAACCCTGTTTTTCACACATAAGGAAAAGGATCTTTAT